>JBOGTE010000006.1:0-40744 GCA_050692015.1 Candidatus Limnocylindria bacterium | reverse complement strand
GCGCTGCTACGGCCGGCGCGACCGCGGCGGCGAGCCCCGCCGGCAGCGCGGCGCTCCCGGCGTGCGTGGTCCGTCCCGAGCAGACCGAGGGGCCGTTCTTCGTCGAAGAGGGGCTCGAGCGGTCCGACATCCGCTCGGACCCGTCGTCCGGGGCCGTGAGCGAGGGGGCTCCGCTGTCCCTGACCTTCAACGTGTCTCGCGTGAGCGGCGGCTCCTGCGCTCCGCTGGGCGGTTCCATCGTCGATGTCTGGCAGTGCGACGCGCTCGGGGTGTACTCGGACGTGTCCGGGTCGAGCGCCAGGTTCCTCCGGGGCCACCAGGTGACCGACGCGAGCGGACGGGCGGCGTTCACCACGATCTACCCGGGCTGGTACCAGGGCCGGGCGGTCCACATCCACTTCAAGATCCGCTCGGGCTCCGAAGAGTTCACGTCGCAGCTCTACTTCGACGACGCCCTGAGCGACACGGTCTTCGGGCAGGCGCCCTACGCGCAGCGGGGCCAGCGCACGACGCGCAACTCGGCGGACGGCCTGTACCGGAACGGCGGGGACCAGCTCCTCCTGGAGGTCACGCCCAGCGGGGACGGCTACGCGGCGACCTTCGACATCGGGCTCGCCACCGGCTGATATACACGGCTCCTCCGGCCCGAGGGCCGACCGGCACGGCGTATGCGGCAGACCCGACCGTGGCTACGACCAGACCACCGGTCGTCCGTGCGGTGGTGGCCGACTTCCCCGACCGCCGGAGCGTCGGCTCCGCCATCGCGGCGCTCGCGCGGGCCGGGTTCGGCCCCGAGCGCGTGGAGGTGGTCGCAGGCGACCCGGAGCTGGCGCGCGACATCGGAGGCCGCTCCTACGTGCGGGCCGGGGTCCTCACGGGCGCGGTGCTCGGCATCCTGTTCGCCGCACTCGTACTCGCGATGGGCGGGGCCGAGATGTCAGCGAACCCAGTGGGCTTCACGATCGGGGCGATCGGCGTGATCGGCGGTCTCTCGTTCATCGGCCTCGTGTTCGGCCGCTCGATCGTGCGCCGCGGCCCGGACGCCGCGCTCTTCGCCAGCGAGGTCGAGCGCGGCGACGCGCTCGTGTGCGTCTGCTGCGAGGGTGAGACCTGCCAGAAGGCGGAGGAGGTCCTCGTGAAGGCCGGCGCGACCGACATCCGCCAGGAGGCTTCGCCCGGCCCGACCTAGTCCCTGGCAGACGAATGACCGGCCCGAAGGCCGGTCATTTCACTGAGCGGGTGGCGGGAATCGAACCCGCCCTCCGACCTTGGAAGGGTCGTTTGCATAGCCACTACAACACACCCGCGCGCTCTCCATTGTAGGTCGTGATCTTTCGATCATGGCTCGGTCGCCCACGACCGCGCCGCCTCGACGAACGCGCCAAAGATCCCGACGACGTTCGGAGAGAGTCCATCCGCGACCCTTTCCGGATGCCACTGCACTCCAAGCAGCCAGGAGCCGTCGGTCGACTCGAACGCCTCGACGTATCCATCCGCCCACGCCGTCGGACGTAGACCTTCACCGATCTTGTCGACGACCTGGTGGTGGCGGTGGTTGACGACGGGATCGGTCCCCGAGATCGCTGCCAAGCGCGACGAGGGAGCGATCCGCGCGGGTAGGAGGATTACCGCGTCACCCGTCGCCTTGTGCGCTTGGCCGATGTCCTGGATGAGCGTGCCGTTCCTGTGGATGTTCAGGACCTGCATCCCTCGGCAGATCGCCAGGATCGGCCTCCCCGCGGCTCGGGGAAGCACCTCGTCCAGCTCGAGCTTGTCGCGGTGGAGATCGGGCTCGTCCGCTCCGTTCCGCTCCTGTCCGTACCGGACCGGGTCAACGTCCGGACCGCCCGTGAGACAGATCCCGTCGAAAGCAGGTGGGATGTCCTCAGGACCGATGACCTCGATCGGCTCGGCGCCCGCTTCGCGGATGCGCGCGACGTATGCCGCATACGGGCCGGCGGGTCGTCGCCCTCGCGTTAGGAGGATCCGTGGCTTCACTGACGCCAAGTATCGCCGCGATCGATGATCCTCCGCCGCATGGGAGGGCGGACGTGAACCCTCCTCGCCCAGCTGCGCGTTTAGGGGATCGCGCGCCAGCGGGAGGGAGGTCCCTCCACCTCGCGTACCTTGCCCGCGCGCTCCAGATGCCGGAGATGCGCGAGCGTCTCGGCGAGGGCGAAGCGTTCTTCGTACGCGCTGCGCAGGACCGGGAACAGGACGCGGCAGACCGTATAGGCGTCACGCTCGGCCGTCCCAAGCGCTTCCTGGACCGCTACGAGCCGGTCCGCGTGGTGCTCCAGCAGCTCTTGGACGCGGCCGCGCAGGTCGTCGAACGGCTCTCCGTGGGCCGGCAGGACCCGCCGGATCGGCAGCGCGCTGAGTGCACGCAGCGCCCCCAGGAAGTCGCCCAGCGGATCGTCTCGCGACCACGAGTAAAGGCTGATGTTCGAGGTGATCTTCGGGAGCACGTGATCGCCCGCGATCAGTACCTCGCTCGCCTCGTCGATCAGGACGGCATGGTGGTCTGTGTGACCGGGTGTCCAGCGCACCCGCAGCGGGCGACCACCGAGGTCGAGCTCCGAGCCATCCGGGAGCTCGGTGATCGCGGGGAGCGGGTCTACCCGCCGCTGCACGCGCAGCCAGGTGTCGCGCATGGCGTCGTTGACCTCGAGCGGCATGCCGTGCCTGGTGAACCAGGCGTGCGTCTCGTTCACCAGCGCCGGCCCTGCCCAGAGGTGCCTCGCGTGCTCCGCCTCGGGGCCATGCATCACGACCTCGGCGCCGGCCGCCGCGAGGGTGCCGGCCATGCCGATGTGGTCCGGATGGACGTGGGTCACGAAGACCTGCTTCACGTCGGCCAGGTCGATGCCCGCGGCGCGGATGCCGTTACGGAGCGCCTGCTCGCCCTCTTCGGTGTGGAGGCCCGTATCGACCAGGGCCCAGCCGCTCGAGCCCTCGACGAGATAGGCGTTCACGGCGCGGAGCGGGCCGGGGAAGGGGACAGAGATCTGGCGGATCCCGGGCGCGACGGCTATCTCAGTACCCACGTTCCGGCTAAACTGGGTGTCTCCGGCCCGTTCGTCTAGTGGCCTAGGACATCGCCCTCTCAAGGCGAAGACCACCGGTTCGAATCCGGTACGGGCTACCGCTGTTCTTGTTGTGGATTCGCGTCTTGTGCGTCAGCTTTTCGTGATCAGTCCGCCATCTTCGCGATCAATGCGTCATTTCCTACTGAGCACGCCCGAGGCGCAGATCGCCGCCGACGGCTGCGCTGTGCAGCTTCCCAATATGTCACGAGTCCGGTCCGACTTTGATCACGGGAGGTTCGGCTGCCCTGGGCCGCGTTCTGCGGAACGCCAGCCAGTACAGCGCCACGGCTGGGATCCCCGCGAGCGCGTGCAAGAGGAGATGAAATCTCGTCTGGACGTTCAGCTCGCCGCTGAAACGCTCGCACAGCGCGGCGTCGCCTATCCGGCTCGTTGCGTCCCACATGCCGCCCGAGCACGGATCCATGGCATGCGCCATCTGCAGGAACGCGACGAGCACAAGGATCGGCCCGGCTACAGAGGGCGCTGCACGCACGACGTCCCGACGGGCGCTCGCGAGCACCGGTACAGCGCCGCCCACGCCGATGATGACAAGAACGAGAAGCCCGATGAGGGGAAGGCCATAGAGCCCGCCGGGCCCGCTGCCGAGCCGCACGAGAGCCCCGCCCAGGATCGCCGCGGCGAGCCCGAGGAGCGTGCTCACCGCCACGATGAGCGTCGCGGTGATCAGCGTGAAGCGAATGGCGGACATGGCTCGCACGATATCGCGCCGACCTCGGTCGTCCGCCTCGAGATCATCGTCACCGCCCTACTTCCTCGCACTCGTCCCGTCGCTGACCTGACGGACGCGGTCTGAGCGGTTCGAATGGCGTCCGGTGCGGGCTACTCGTACCTCTTGCGCTCGTCATCTCGTGAACGTTCCTTCGACGTTGTCCCTCGGCCGTGTCGCCGAACGCCCTATCTCCCGGTCGCGTTCGCGGCGCGGAAAGTGACGCACTATTCGCGAAGCAACGTTCGCGCCGTGTGCGTCAGGTGCGCCAAACTGTGCGGCGAAGGCTGACGTACTACTCGCGGATCCACAGGGGATCACCCGCATCACGTTGTCAGGACCGCGTAGCGCGTGGCGTCACTTCAGCGCGCCCCAGTTCGCGACGACGACGGTGGCGCGCGCGATCGACCAGAGCGGCGGGAGAGGCAGCGCGAACCCGTACCAAAAGACCGCGGCGACCGGTAGCAAAGCGAGCCCGAGCACCCCGCCGCTGCGCTGACCGCTCCAGAGCAGCCAACCCGCGATCGCCTCGAGGGCCCACACGACCTGGAAGGCCGCGAGCAGGAGGACGAACGTCTCGACGCCGAAGGCCTCGAACGGCCCGGCCGCATAACGCCATCCGAACGGCGACAGCGGCAACTCGCGATGTTCGAGGAGATGCCGGGCGACGAGGACATTCGCGACCAGCGAGCCGACGGCCGGGACCAGGAAGAGCAAGGCTGCCACGCGCAGCGCCAAGACGGTCTCCGTGACTAGCGGCGTGTCACACGCCAGCTACGCCACGCCACCACGAGGCCAATGAGCCCGAACACCGCGTCCACCACGATCATGCCGGCCGGGGGCGGCGCCCCTAGGAGCGCTGCGAGGTCGACCCCACCTAGCGCCGCCGCGAGGAGGCCACCGCCGACGCCGATCCAGCCCGCGGCGATCGGCCACCTCCACGACGCGGCCAGCGCGACGAGGGGCGCGAGCATGCCGACGGTGTATACCGCGACGAGAAACTCGGGACCACCCGCGGGGCGCGTCTCGATCCCGACCCCCGGAATGCCTGGGACGTAAGCGAGCACGAGCGCGATCAGCAGCGCACGATCGAGAACGCTCCACCTCCCGGAAGAAGCGGCCGCTGTTGCCCTCATGCGTGATCACCATCTTCCTTCAGCATTTGTTCGCGCTACGACGGGGCTGTGAGCGTAGCGATACCGGGCCACTCGGAGGCGCTGCGCGCCCTCAGCTGGCGGTCCCGAAGGTCGCTCGGCCGGCCGGGCGATAGGTCAGGATCGTCACGCCTGACGGCGTCGACCGCGACTCGACCAGCGTCAGGTCGTGCGTCTGGCCGCGCTCCGGGAAGAGCCGACGCCCGTCGCCGACCACGACGGGGTAGAGCCGCAGGTTGAGCTCGTCGACGAGGTCGCTCTCGAGTAGCCAACGGAGCAGGTCGCCGCTGCCGTGGACCTGGAGCTCGCGCCCGGGCTTCGCCTTGAGCTCGCGCACCGCCGCCTCGACATCGCCCTCGATGACGTGGGTGTTCTGCCAAGTCGGGTCCTTGAGCGTGGCCGAGGGCACGTACTTGGGCAGGACGTTGATGCCGTGGGAGACCGGATCGCCCGCGTCGTGGTGCGGCCAGTACCTCTCGAAGATCTCCCAGGTCCGACGCCCGAGGAGCAGCGCATCCGCGCGCTCGAACACCGAGGCCAGAAAGCCCCAGATCTCCTCGTCGTTGTGCTGCGCCGTCCATCCGCCGCGCTCGAACCCGCCGCGGCGGTCCTCGTCGGGGCCCCCGGGGCCCTGGTACACGCCGTCCACGGTCAGCATCATCGTTGCGGTCAACTTCATGGTCGTCCCTCCCTGCGAGTGATCTTCTGACACGGCCGCCGCTGCTCGATAGCAGCGACGGCCGCACTCACCTAGCTCTTTCCGCTAAGCACCTCGCGGAGCTTCGCGGCGAACTCCTTGGGCTTCCCGGGCCAGCCGAACTCTCCACCCAAGAAGCCCCCGTGGTGGCTGGGGAACACGACCGGTTTCGTCCCGAGCCGCTCGGCGACCGCCTCGCCGCCGCGGTGCGCGAACTCACCCTCGGACTCTTCGCCGACGCCGACCACGATGCGCGTCGGTGCCTTGGCGAGCGCCGCGAAATCGGGCTGGTAGTGCGTGCAGGTGATCATGTTGGCCATCAGCGGGTCGTCGCGCTTGCCATCGTCCTCGGTCGGTAGGCCGAATGCGGCGGGATCCGGCGCGGGCTGAGTAGCCCAGTCCGCCGGGATCGGGCCCTTCAGGCTCGTGAAGGCCATGAACATCGCCATGGCCGGTCCGGTCCCCGACCGCTCGTAGGTCCTGCGCATGGCGGTGGCCCCGGCCTGAGCCTCCTTTCGGTCCGGAAGCAGCTGGGCGGCCGGGGGCTCGTGTGCCACGAGCGTCCGCACATCGTTCGGGTACTTGGCCACGAGCGCCAATGCGTTGACCGCGCCACCGCTGCTCGCGAAGAGGTCCACAGGCGCGCCGCCGCTCGCTGCGATCACGGCGTGTAGGTCTTCCGCGTGATCTTCGGGTGTGGGGTCCTTCTTCATGTCCGCACGCTTGCTGCGCGTTACCCCGCGTGGATCGTATGTGACGATCCGGCGGGCGGGGAAGTGGCCGGCCAGCGAGGTGAAGCCGCTGGCGTCCATCGGTGACCCGATGAGCATCAGGGTCGGCTCCGTGCTCTTCTTCTCGGGCTCCCGGACGTCGTAGGCGAGGGTCGCGCCCGGCACCTGCAGTGTCTGGGTCTTCGCCGGGGTCGCCGTAGCAGAGCTCATCTGTCTGTCCCCCTTCTGGGCCTTTTCCTCTATGACTGCCCCGGGTGCCAAAATTCATCGCTTGAGAGCAGATGCGATCACAGGCGCTCCGGAGTTGTGAAATGAGTCTCAAGGGAGGCTGGCGCCCTCACCCTGACGCCAGGAAGGTCCGCGATCCTCTACCCCCTGTCGAGCCAGGTCGCGTCGTAGGCCTTGGCGCCATCTGCGATCTCAGTTCCCAACGCTCCGAGCAGGCGGGTTCCGTGAGCTTCTCGGTAAGCGAGTTCGCCACACTGGAAGATGGCCGACGCGTGATCCTGCACGAGGATCGCGGCTTCGGCTTCGGTCCGGTGATGCGGGCTCGCCGCTCGGGATCATCCGGTGAGTCGGGTCCTGGTGACATCCGTGGGGACGAAACCCTGGAGAGCCTGACCCGAGACGTGTTGAATGTCGTGCTGCCCGATGACGCTGAGTCCTCCGGAGAGGAGCACCCTTGGTCGTGGCTGGCCGACCTGGCTCGGGCTCGGGGTCTGGATGTGACCGCGGACGACCTGCAAAGTCTTCCGTATGAGGTGATCTTCACCGACAAGGCGCGCCGATGGGTTGCGCCTGTCCCGCGGTGAGCGAGATCTCGTGATCCTTTACTTCCTGCGCCACGGCAAGGCGGACCCCATGGACTCCAAGCCGGACGAGGTGCGCCAGCTCACCGACGAGGGACGGGCGGCGCTTCGCGCGGCGGCCCCGTACTGGAAGGCGCTCGGGGTGAAGCCCGACGTGGTGCTGACCTCGCCGCGTCAGCGGGCCATCGACACGGCGACGCTCTTTATCGCCGGCGTCGGACTGGCCGGCGCAGCCGTGGCCGATGAGCATCTGGCTCCTGACGCCAAGTGGCCCGAGATCGCCCGTGCGATCGCGCCGCATGGCGCGGCTGGCTCGGTGATGCTGGTGGGCCACGAGCCCGACCTCTCGAGGAGCGTCAAGCATCTGACCGGCGCGGCCGTGCGGCTGCGCGAGGGCAGCGTGTGCCGCGTCGAGTTCCGCGGGTCACCCGAGCCGGGGACCGGCGAGATCACGCTCCTGCTCGATCCCGACCTGTACGTCGCCCGGGGATGACACACGGAGTGGTGTCAGAGGCGCGCCCCTATCGGACTTGACAGCCCGCCCGGCCTCGTCGTATTAAACCGTTAGGTTATTTAACCGAAGGGTAGAGATGAAGCAGGACCGGCTCGACGCGACGTTCCAGGCCCTCGCCGACCCCACCCGGCGCGCCATCCTGGCGCGGCTGGCGAAGGGGGAGACCTCGGTCACAGAGCTGGCCAAGCCGTTCGAGATGACGCTCCCGGCCGTCTCCAAGCACCTCAAGGTGCTCGAGCGGGCCGGCCTGATCAGCCGCGGCCGCGACGCGCAGTGGCGGCCCTGCCGGCTTCAGGCCGACCGCCTCAAGGAGGCCGCCGACTGGGTCGGCCGCTACCGGGTCTTCTGGGAAGAGAGCTTCGACCGCCTCGATGAGTACCTGCGCGATCTGCAGAAGAAGAAGGAGAAAGACCGTGACCGCAGCAAGTGAGAACTATCCCGAGCAGAAGGGTCGGACCTTCGTCATCAGCCGGGTCTTCGACGCTCCCCGGACGCTCGTGTTCGAGACGTTCATCAAGCCCGAGCACCTGGTGCACTGGCATCACGCCGGCGAAGGCTGGAAGACGCCGTTCGCGGAGACCGACCCGCGTCCGGGCGGCAAGCTCCGCATCGGCTACGGCTCACCGGACGGCAAGGAGGACTTCGTCATGGAGGCGACCTATCGAGAGGTCGTCGCTCCCGAGCGCATCGTCTACGTCTTGGGGGCGGTATTTCCCGGCCTGGCCGTAGTACTCGACGAACGGGTGGTGACGGTGACCTTCGACGACCTGGGCGGGAAGACGAAGGTCAAGCTCGAGGTGACCATGGAGACGGAGTACCACGAGGACCTGCAGCGGCAGGGCTGGAGCGAGCACCTCGACAACCTCGGGAAGCACCTGGCGATCCTGGCGAAGAAGTGAAAGGGGAGGATCAGATGGCCACGGCTACCGCGCTCAAGGTCACGACACCGTCCGACATCGAGATCCAGCTGACGCGCGAGTTCAACGCGCCCCGCGACCTCATCTTCCGCGCGTTCACGGACCCCAAGCACATCCCGCAGTACTGGGGGCGGCGGAAGGACACGACGACCGTCGACGTGATGGACGTGCGTCCCGGCGGCAAGTGGCGCTTCCTGACGAAGGCCGACGACGGCGACCACGCCTTCCGCGGCGAATTCCGCGAGATCGTCCCGCCCGAGAAGATCGTCTGGACCTTCGAGTGGGAGGGGCTTCCCGGCCACATCTCGACCGAGACATGGATCCTCGAGGACATCGGCGGCGGCCGCACGCGGATGGTGGCGACATCGCGGTTCGACAGCAAGGAGGACCGTGACGGGATGCTGCAGTCCGGCATGGAGTCCGGCGCGCGCGAGCTCTACGACCGGCTCGAGGAGCTCCTGGACCTCCTCAAGGCGAAGGCACGCTGATCGAGGGCGTTGCCTACCATTAGGACCATGGACCCCGCAACGACGATCGATCAAACGGACCTCGGCGGTCAGCTCGAGCAGCACCGCGTCGAGCTGACCGCCCACTGCTACCGCATGCTCGCCTCGCCCTTCGAGGCCGAGGACGCGGTCCAGGACACGTTCGTCCGGGCGCTCCGCGGCATCGACCGCTTCGAGGGCCGGGCAGCGCTGCGCACCTGGCTCTACCGGATCGCGACGAACGTCTGCCTCGACCGGCTCAAGGACAAGGACCACCGCGTCCGTCCGATGGACCTGGGCCCGGCGCGAGAGCCGCTCGAGTCGAACCTGAACGTCCCCGCCGAGGTCACGTGGCTGGAACCGATACCCGACGGCCTCGCCGTCCCGGACCCCGCCGACGTCGCCGTCTCGCGGGAAGCGATCCGGCTGGCGTTCATCGCGGCCCTGCAGCACCTCCCTCCGCGTCAGCGCGCGGTGCTGATCCTGTGCGAGGTACTGAAGTGGCAGGCGAGCGAAGTGGCGGAGCTGCTCGAGACCACCACCGCCTCCGTGAACAGCGCCCTTCAGCGCGCACGCGCGACCCTTCAGGCGCGCGGCGTCAGCTCCGGCGACCCCGCTCCGGCGATGGACGACCAGCGCCGCGCGCTGCTGGCGCGATACGTCCAGGCGTTCGAGCGCTACGACGTGGACGCGCTCACCTCACTGATCAAGAACGACGCCACGCAGTCGATGCCACCGTACGACCTCTGGCTCAGCGGACGGGACGACATCCTGCGCTGGTGGTTCGGACCCGGGATCGAATGCCAGGGCTCGAAGCTGGTGGCCACCGTGTCGGCGAACGGATCGCCGGCGTTCGGCCAGTACAAGCCCAGTCCCACCGGCAAGGGCTACGAGCCCTGGGCACTCCAGGTGCTGGAGCTGACCCCGGACGGCATCGGCGAATTCACGTTCTTCCTGGGGACCAATACGCTCTTCCCGCTGTTCGGCCTGCCGCCCCGGCTCGACTAGTCCCGTCCAGCAGGACCTCCTCGACCCCGACGAAGGTTGCGAGCTCCAGAAGCTCGGCCGGCGCACCGCGGACAGCGAGCCGGCAGCCCTCCCGCTTGGCGGCCAGGCAGAGGCGCAGGAGCGCGTCGAGCGAGGCCAGGTCGCCGCGCACCCCGCTGACATCGAGGGACAGGAGCACCAGGTGACATTTGGCCATCAGGAGTTGGACTGATCTGTTAGATCGAATTCATCGGTCTGCGGGCCGATGAATTCGGCGCCCCCCGGCGTCTAACCCTCGAACGCACCGTCGAGAAGGGGGTCCCCAGATGACCATCACCGAGCCGCTCTCCATCAAGGGCCGGACGATCCGCCCGGGCGACCCGGAGTACGACCAGGCTCGCACCGTCTTCAGGGGCGGCATCGACCGCCGGCCGTCGCTCATCGCCAGGGTCGCCGACGCGGGCGACGTCGCCCGCGTGGTCGGGCTCGCCCGCGAGACCGGGCTTGCGCTGGCCGTGCGCAGCGGCGGCCACAGCAACGCCGGGCACAGCGTGAACGACGGCGGGATCGTGCTGGACCTGTCGGCCATGAAGGGGATCGACATCGACGTCGGCGCGCCGACGGCGTGGGCCGAGGCCGGGCTCACCGCCGCCGAGCTGACGACGGCCCTCGGCGCGCACGGCCTGGCGGTCGGCCTCGGCGACACCGGCTCGGTAGGGCTCGGCGGGATCACGCTGGGTGGCGGTATCGGCCTGCTCGTCCGGAAGTTCGGGATGACGATCGACTCGCTCCTCGGCGCCGACGTGGTGACCGCCGACGGCCGGCTCCTCCGCGTCGATGCGACCAGCCACCCGGACCTGTTCTGGGCGATCCGGGGAGGCGGCGGCAACTTCGGCGTCGCGACCCGGTTCAGGTACCGGCTCAGCGAGGTGCCGCAGGCCTACGGGTGGATGCTCATACAGCCGGCCACGGCCGAGACGATCGCGGCGTTCATCGCCGAGGCCGAGAGGGCGCCGGACGAGCTCTCGACGATCGCCAACGTCATGCAGTGCCCGCCGCTGCCCTTCGTCGCCGAGGAGCATCACGGCAAGCTCGTGAACTTCGCCTTCGTGGTGTACGCCGGGGACACCGCGGCCGCCGAGCGCGCGCTCGCGCCGATACGGGCGATCGCGCCGCCGATCGCGGACATGCTCAAGCCGATGCAGTACCCGGAGATCTACCCGCCGCAGGAAGAGGAGTACCACCCGCTCGCCGCGGACCGGACGATGTTCGTGGACCGCGTGGACGAGGGCGTCGCGAGGACGATCGTGGAGCGGACCAATGAGCACGTGCGCGCCTCGGGTGCCCAGATGGCGGGCGCGCAGCTGCGAGTCATCGGAGGCGCCATGGCGCGCGTCCCCGCCGACGCGACCGCGTACGCGCTGCGCTCGAGCCGGATCATGGTCAACCTCTTCAGCATCTACGGCTCGCCTGCCGAGGCGCAGGTGCACGAGGACTGGATCGCGGCGCTCGGCGCCGACCTGGAGCAGGACGACAAGGGCGCGTACGTCAACTTCCTGCGCGACGAGGGCACGCACCGTGTCCGCGCCGCCTACCCCGGCAAGACCTGGGACCGGCTCCGGGAGGTCAAGCGCCGGTACGATCCGGCGAACCTCTTCCGCCTGAACCAGAACGTCCCGCCGGCGGCGGGCTGAGAGCTCCGGCCCCAGCCGGGTCCTAGCCCGCCGCGGCGCGCGCCGCCGTCAAAGCGGCTCGAACCGCGCCGTAAAGTGGCGCAGCTGGGGCGGCTCGGACACGATCCGGTAGCCGGGCAGCTCCCGAGCGCGTTCCGTGACCGCCCGCACGACCTCGATGACGTAGTCGATGTGGCTCTGCGTGTACGTCCGGCGCGGGACGGCCATCCGGACCAGGTCCATCGGCGCGGGCGACTCCGTGCCGTCGGGATGCCGGCCGAACATGACCGTACCGATCTCGACGCTGCGGATGCCGCCCGCCTCGTAGAGCGCGACCGCGAGCGACTGCCCGGGATACCGGAGCGGCGGGACGTGCGGGAGCATCTCTCGCGCGTCGATGTAGACGGCGTGGCCTCCGGCGGGCTTGACGATGGGCACGCCGGCCCGGTCGATCGCGTCGGCCAGGTACTCGGTCGAGCGGATCCGGTAGCGCAGGTAGTGCTCGTCCACGACCTCCTCCAGGCCCTGGGCGATGGCCTCCAGGTCCCGGCCCGCGAGGCCGCCGTAGGTCGGGAAGCCCTCGGTGAGGATCAGGATGTTGCGGCAGCGCTCGGCGAGAGCGTCGTCGTTCATCGCGAGCCACCCGCCGATGTTCGCCAGGCCGTCCTTCTTGGCGCTCATCGTCATGCCGTCGGCGAGCGCGGCCATGTCGCGGACGATGTCGGGTATGGCGCGGTCGCCCTGGCCATCCTCGCGCGCCCGGATGAACCAGGCGTTCTCGGCGAACCGGCAGGCGTCCAGGAAGAGGGGCACCCTGTAGCGGTCGCAGACCGCGCGGACCTGCCTCAGGTTCTCGAGCGACACCGGCTGCCCGCCGCCCGAGTTGTTCGTGACCGTCACGAAGACGACCGGCACGTCTCGAGCGCGCCCCTTCAGCAGCGCTTCGAGGGCCGCGACATCCATGTTGCCCTTGAAGGGGTGCGGCGCGCGCGGCTGCCGCCCCTCCGGGATCACCAGGTCCACCGCCTCGGCGCCGGTCGCCTCGACGTTCGCCCGGGTCGTGTCGAAGTGGGTGTTGTTCGGCACCACCTTGCCGGCGCCGCCGATCGCCGAGAAGAGGATCCTCTCGGCGGCGCGGCCCTGGTGCGTCGGGATCACGTGCCGGAACGGGAACAGCCTCCGCACCGCGTCGAGGAACCGGAACCAGGACGGCGAGCCCGCGTAGCTCTCGTCGCCGTGCTGGATCGCGGCCCACTGGTCGCGCGACATCGCGCCCGTCCCCGAGTCCGTGAGCAGGTCGATGAGGACATCCTCGGCGCGGAGGTCGAACAGGTTGTAGCCGGCATCGCGGATGCGACCCCGGCGCTGCTCCTCCGTCGTCATGCGCAGCGGCTCGACAGAGTGGATCCGGAACGGCTCGATGATCGTCCGGAACGTGTACGGCACGGCGGGAGAGTACCGGCAGCGCCACCGGTGTTGAGCGACACTCCCGCTCGTGAACGCCATCGAGACGCAGGGCCTCACGAAGGACTACGGAGCCGGCCGGGGGATCTTCGACCTCGACCTGTCCGTGGCAGTGGGCGAGGTGTTCGGCTTCCTGGGTCCGAACGGGGCGGGGAAGACCACGACGATCAAGCAGCTCATGGGCCTGATCCACCCGACGCGCGGCTCGGCCCGCGTGTTCGGGCTCGACGCCGAGCGCGACGCGGTGGAGGTCAAGCGGAAGGTGGGATACGTGCCGGGCGAGCTGCCGCAGTTCGGCGGCTGGCGCGGCGACGAGATCGTGGCCTACCTGGCGGGGCTCCGGGGCGGCGTGGACGACGCCGCGGTCGCCGACGTCGCCTCGCGGCTGGACCTGGACCTGGGCCGCCGCTACCGGGAGTACTCGCACGGCAACAAGCAGAAGCTGGCGCTGACCCTGGCCTTCATGCACCGCCCGCCACTCCTGATCCTCGACGAGCCCACGAGCGGCCTCGACCCGCTCCACCAGCAGGCCTTCTACTCGCTGGTCCGCGACGCGCGCGCCGGAGGCGCGACGGTGTTCCTCTCCTCACACGTGCTCTCCGAGGTCGAGCACGTGTGCGACCGCGTGGGGATCGTGCGGGAGGGGCACCTGGTCACGGCGGGACCGCTGGACCGGCTGGCCGGGATCCGCGCTCACCGCATCGAGCTCGAGTTCGCGGACGAGCCGCCGCTGGAGCGGCTGCGCGCGGTCGCCACCCTCGAGGACCTCCGCGCTGGGGGGCGGCTCGTCACGGGGATGCTGCGCGGCAGCATCGAGCCGCTCCTCGCGGCGATCTCCGGCGCCCGCGTGGTCGCGCTCACCAGCCGCGAGCCCAGCCTCGAAGAGGTCTTCCTCTCGTACTACCAGTGACCCTCCTCCGGATCTCGCTGCGGTCCCACTTCGGCGGCTTCGCGGCGATAACGTCGATCGGCGTGCTGGCGGCGCTGGGCAACTCGGTCGGCTTCGCGCAGATCGCGGGCGACGACGCTCGGTCGCGCGCCGTGTTCGCGCAGCAGATGCAGATCCTGGGGCGGCAGCTGTCGTACATGCTCCCCGCGCCGCTGGAGCTCGAGACGCTCGCCGGGTACCTCCAGTGGCGCCACTTCGGCAGCCTGGGGATCCCCTACGCCTTCTGGGCCGTGATCTCGGCCAGCGGCGCGACCCGGGGGGACGAGGACCGCGGCCTGGTGGAGCAGTGGCTGGCCGCGGGCGTGCGCCGGTCCCGGTACCTGCTCACCCGCGTCGCCGTCTACGTGCTCGTCGCGGCGGCTTCGATCGCCCTCATGCTCGCCGCCGCGTGGCTCGGGGCGGTCGTCACCGGCGAGCCTCTCGACGGGGGCGACCTGGTGAAGCAGGGGATCGCCCTCCTAGCGCTGGCCGTCTGCTGCTTCGCGATCACTGTGGCCGTCTCGCAGCTCCGGACGACGCGCGGGGGAGCCGCCGGGATCGCAGGGATGCTGGTCTTCGGGCTGTATCTCGTGAACGCGGCGGCCCGCAACGGGGGGCTCGAGGCCATCCAGGCGCTCTCGCCGTTCTGGGCCTACGAGCGGAGCGCGCCGCTGCTGCGCGAGGGCGACCTGGACCTGGCGGCGACCCTGGGACTGCTCGCGGCGTCGGCCGCCCTGGTCGGTCTCGCCATCGCGGGGTTCGGCGCCCGCGACCTGGGCGGCTCGCTGCTGCGGGTCCTTCCGCGGGGCGGGCGCCCGACCCGCGTGCCGTCCCGTGACCCCCTGCTCCGCCTGCCGGTCCTCGCCCTGGTGGACCAGCAGCGCGAGACGATCCTGGGCTGGGCCTTCGGGATCGCCGGCCTGGCGGCGTTCCTCGTGTCGCTCACGCGGACGATGGTCGATGCGCTCCTGGCCATACCGGCCATGCGCGTCTACTTCGAGCGGCTCGGGGCCGCCGGCTACGACACCTTCGTGGGCGTGATCTGGGGGTCCACCGCCCTGCTGCTGCTGTCCCTCTACGCCATCTTCCAGGTCAGCGGCTGGGTGGCCGACGACGCAGAGGGCAGGCTGGAAGCGGTCCTGGCGCAGCCGGCCTCCCGCGCGCGGGTGACGCTGGAGCGCCTGGCCGCGCTCCTGGTCGGGGTAGCCGTCGTCGTCGGCGCCGGCGCGGCCGCGGTCTGGGTCATGTCGGCCCGCGAGGCCATCGACCTCTCGGGCGATCGTTTCGCGGCGGCGTCGGCGCTCATGGTCACCGTGCCCTTCGCCTTCGGTGCGATCGGTGCGGTCGCCGCGGGATGGCGCCCGCGGCTCGCCGTTCCGCTCCTCACGGCCGTGGCGATCGTCAGCTACTTCACGCAGCAGCTCGCTCCGCTGTTCGACCTCCCCGAGTGGGTCGAGAAGACCTCGATCTACGCCCTCTACGGCACGCCCATGTCCAGCGGCGTGGAGTGGGGCGGCATCGGCGCCCTCATCGCGATCGGCGCCCTGGGGACGGCGCTCGCCGTGGCGGCGATGCGCCGGAGGGACGTCGGCCGCTGACCAGGAGCCCCGCCCTGACCGTGCCCCGTGGAGACCACAGCCACTTCGCGAGGTCCACGTCTTCGCCGCGGAAGCGGATGCCCTCCCGCTCCAGCCGGTCCCGCTGCGCGATCGGGCCAACGCCGGCGAACCGCGGCGCCAGGCGGCCGTTCCGGTCCACGACGCGGTGGCAAGGGACGCGCGGGTCCGAGCACGCCGACATGGCCCAGCCGACCTCGCGACCGCCGCGCGGACGGCCGAGGAGCTCCGCGATCTGGCCGTAGGTGGCCACGCGGCCCCTCGGGATCCGCCGCACGAGCGCGTAGACCGCCTCGTTCCAGCTCACGGCGCCTAACTCTGCCTCGCGCCGTACCTGCGGCCCGTGGCCCTCCGGACGCCGCCTTAGCCTTCAGCCTCCATGCGCTTCGGCCTCGACTTCGGCACGTCCAACACCTCCCTCGCCGTGAGCGAGGGCTCGGGCGTGCGCGTCCTGCCCATCGATGAGATCGCCGGGGAGACCATGCCCACGATCCTCTACGTCCGCCGCGAGGGCGGTCCGCTGGTGGGCCGTCCCGCGATCGAGGGCTACCTCGCGGACGAGCGCACGCGCGGCCCCGTCAAGCGGCAGGTCAAGATGCTCGGCTTCACGATGGAGTCCTCGAACCCCTTCCAGAAGCCGGTGGAGGCGAACATCCTCGCGGACGTGAGCGCGCCGGGCCGGCTCTTCCAGTCGCTCAAGTCCTTCCTCGGATCGCCGCTGGACCAGCCGACCTCGGTGTTCGGCACGCCGATGTCCCTCACGGCGCTCGTCGCGCTGGTGCTCGAGCACGTCCGACGGCGCGCGACCGAGCTCACGGGGGTCGCGCCGGAGGCCATACGCATCGGGCGCCCGGTCGAGTTCGTGGGCGGCGCGCCCGCGGAGGGTCTCGCGCTCTCGCGTCTGGGGGAGGCGGCGCGCCTGGCCGGCTTCAGTGAGGTCGAGTTCGAGCACGAGCCGGTCGCCGCGGCCCGCGCCGCGAGCGTGGGCCAGGGCACCAGCCTGGTGTTCGACTTCGGCGGCGGCACGCTCGACCTGTGCGTCGCGGAGCGGCGCGGCGAGGACGTGCGCATCGTGGCGACCGCGGGACGAGGCGTCGCGGGCGACCGCTTCACGCAGGCGCTGATCGACATGGTCGTCGCGCCGCGGTTGGGAGCGACGTCCACCTGGGGCCCCAAGCGCCTGCGCCTCCCGGCCTTCATCGTGAACGCCATCGCCGACTGGCACGCGCTCTCCGCGCTCAACGAGAAGCCGCTGCTCGAGGCGCTCGACGACCTGGTGCGCTCGGGAGCACCGCGCCGCGAGCTGTCGGCGCTCCGGAGCGCGATCGAGATGCAGCTCGGCTACGAGATCTTCGCCGCGGCTGACATGGTGAAGATCGAGCTGTCCACCGAGGAGACGGCGTTCCTGGCCTTCCACCGCGCGGACGTGGACATCGACGCCGTCGTGCCGCGGCGCCGGTTCGAGGTGCGCACGGCGTCCCTCCTGCGCGAGATCGACGAGCTGGTCGGGGAGGTGCTGCGGCGCGCCGGTCTCCGCGCGGACGCCATCGGCGAGGTCGTGATGACCGGCGGCTCGAGCGCGCTGCCCTCGGCCCGGCGGCTGCTGGCGCGGCGCTTCCCGGACGCGCGCCGCCGGGACTTCGCGGCGTTCTCCAGCGTGGCCGCCGGACTGGCCCTGGACGCATGAGGGCCTGCGCCTTCTGCGCCATCGCGCACGGAGAGGTCGAGGCGAACACGGTGCTCGAGGACGAGCACGTCATCGGGTTCCTGGACCGCGCCCCGCTGATCAAGGGGCACGTACTGGTCGCGCCGCGCGCGCACGTGGCCGATCTCGACGAGCTCCCCGAGGACCTGATCCAGCCGCTGTTCGCCGCGGTGCAGCGCGTCTCGCGGGCGTTCCCGACGGTGTTCGGCTCGGACGGCTCCTACACCGGCATCAACAACCGGGTGAGCCAGAGCGTCCCTCACCTGCACGTGCACGTCGTGCCGCGGCGCGAGGGCGACGGCCTCTTCCGGGCGGGGATGGTCTGGATGCGGAAGCGCTACGCCGACGGCGAAGCGGCCCAGCTCGCGGCCCGCCTCAGGGAGGCGATAGCCGCGAGCTGAGCCGGAAGAGTGCTAGCCGCGCAGTCCCGCCGGGGCCACTACTTCTTGGCGCCGCGGGAGGCGAGGACGGCGTCCTTCGCCTGCTTGGCGATGCGGAACTTGAGGACGCGCTTCGCCGGGATCTGGATCTGCTCGCCGGTCGCGGGGTTGCGCCCGGTGCGGGCCTTGCGGTCCACGAGCACGAGCTTGCCCAGGCCCGGGATCGTGAATCCGTCGCGTGCCTGCTCGTACGACAGCTCCGCGAGTGACTCGAGGACAGTGGTCACCTGCTTGCGATCGACGCCGCTTCGCTCGGCCAGCTCGCGGACCGTCTCGGTCTTCGTCATCGCCACCTGTGCGTCCCTCCCTAAGGAAAATGCCCATTCGGGCCCGGTCGGGGCATTCTTGCACGGCTCCCAAGGCGGGGCCGAGCGGCAGGGCCCGGAGCGGGAGCGCCCCGGACGATCGGGCTAGCGTCACCGAGGATGCGCCCGCTCGCTCTGCGGCTCGCCGCCATGCGCGGGCCGCTCGCCGTCGTGGCGGCGATCTCCTTCATCTCCAGCCTCGGGATCGGCGTGATGCTGCCGCTCATGCCCCTCTATGCCATCTCGCTGGGTGCCACTCCCATCCAGCTGGGGCTGATGACGGCGGCCTTCTCCGTGACGAACACCGCGGGCCAGCTGCTCGCGGGCGTGTACATGGACCGGATCGGCAGCCTGCCCTTCCTGCGCTTCGGGACCGCCATCTATGCGGCCGGCAACGCCCTGATCGCCACCGCCCAGGACGCCCTCGCGCTCATCGCCTACCGCGGTTTCGCGGGCTTCGGAGCCGGCGGGAACCTGATCGGTACCCGCGTCTACGTCGCCCAGACCGCCGCGCCGGAGCGGATGGCCACGGTCAACGGCGTGCTGGGCTCGGCGCAGTCGGCGGGGCAGGTGATCGGGCCGGCATTCGGAGGCTCGGTCGTGGCGCTCTTCGACCTGCGGGCGCCGTTCGTGATCGTCGCCGTCACCAGCGGCCTCGCGTTCCTGGCCCTGCTCACCTTGCCGGTGCCCTCACGGCCGGCCAGCGCCCCGCGCGTCGGCGCGCCGACCTCGGCGCTGAACCGCTCGGTGATCACGCTGCTCGTGGCGAACCTCTTCCTCATGGCCGGATTCGGTGGGTTCATCACGACGTACGCGCCGTTCGCAACGCAGCTGCGCTCCTGGTCGATGCTCGAGGTGGGCGCGATCTTCTCGCTGTTCGGTGCCGGCTCTGTCGTGCTCGGGGCGCCGCTGGGTCATCTGGCGGACCGCACCGGCCGTCGGCGCGTCGCCGTCTTCTCCACGATCCCGGTGTTCCTGTTCGGCTTCGCCATGGTCCTCGACTGGCCGCGCGTGCTCCTCTATGCGATCACGTTCATCGCCGGCGCCGGCCTGGCCGCGTTCAACTCGAGCTGGTTCGCGCTGCTGAACGACGCCTCACCGGAGGGCCGCAAGGGCCGCACCTTCGGGTTCGTCAGCGCCCTGTCGAACCTGGGCATGGTCGTCGGCGCGCTCGGCGCCGCCGCGTTCTGGGAGAGCTTCGGGCTGCCGGTCGGTCTCCTGCTCCCGAGCGTCTCCGCGCTCGTGGCGGGTCTGATCTTGCTGGCCCTCCCGTCGCGCGTCGCTCCGCCGGCGCCGGAGCCCGTTCCGGCCTGACCTCGGCGAGGCCCCTCGGACGATGAGGGCGGCTTCGCCGCCCCGGCCGGGCACGGTCCTTGCGCCTACCAGCGGTGGCGAGAACCGAAAGGGAGGCGCACATGCCGCACGAGAAGGAGAAGACCAAGGGCAAGCTCGAGCAGGCCGGCGGCAAGCTCAAGGAGGAGGCCGGGAAGCTCGGCGGGGACGCCTCGACCGAGTGGAGCGGCAAGGGCGAGCAGCTCCGCGGCAAGGTCCGCGAGGAGATCGCGGACGCCCGCGGCGACATGGAGCACCGCGAAGAGAAGGACGTCGAGCGCAAGCCGTAGCGCGGCGCGCGTCCGCTGACGTGGAGAGGGGCCTTCGGGCCCCTCTCGCGCGTTCTTTGTAGTCGCTTCGCTCGTCTTCCATCGCTCGTGCGTCAGCGTCAGTGCGCTGCCGCTGCCACACTCGCTCGGAAGTAGGATCGCGCGATCCGCATCGCCGACCTGGTCGCCCATCACGCCGATCCCATCGGACACCTCGTGGGTCTGCTCTCGTTCGCGTCGCCCCGCTTCCGCGAGGGCCGCTTCCTGTACGTGAGCGACAGGGGCCTCTCCCGGCTCATCCTGTCGCGGCGCGGCTACGCCGCGATCACGTTCGGGCACGTCGTCATCGCGGCGACCGAGCCGACCGACGCGCTCTGGTACCACGAAGGCGGCCACGTCCGGCAGTACGAGCGCCTGGGCTGCGCCTTCCTCCCGCTCTACCTGCTCCTCTACTGGCGGCATGGATACGCGGCGCATCCGCTGGAGCGCGACGCGTCACAAGCAACTAGGCTTTTCGAGTAGTGGCCGCCGACCGGTACGACATCGCGATCCTGGGTGGCGGGCCGGGCGGCTACGTTGCGGCGCTCCACGCCGGCGTGCGCGGCGCCAAGGTCGCGCTCATCGAGAAGGACCGCGTCGGCGGGGTCTGTGTGACGGTCGGGTGTATCCCCTCGAAGGCCCTGCTCGACTCGAGCCACTTCTACTGGATGGGTACCCACAGCACGGTGACGGGCCTGCACCTGACGGGCGACTTCGACCTGGCGAAGGCCATGGCGCGCAAGGACCAGGTCGTGAAGCAGCTCGTCGGCGGCATCGAGCAGCTGCTCAAGGCCCGCAAGATCGACCTCATCAGGGCCACGGGCGAGCTCGTCTCGCCGACCGAGATCCGCACCGCAGGGTCCGAGCAGCGGTCGGTCCAGGCGAACGCGACGATCGTCGCGACGGGCTCGAGTGTGTCCATCCCGCCGATCCAGGGACTGGCCGAGGCCAAGCCCCTGGACAACGTCGGCGCGCTGGACCTGCGTGACCTGCCCAAGCGGATCGTGGTGATCGGCGGCGGCGTCGTGGGCATGGAGCTGGGCGCCTTCTACTCTGAGGTCGGCTCCGACGTAACGGTCCTCGAGATGCTGCCGATGCCGCTCGCCGGCTCGGACCCCGAGCTCGTGAAGCTGCTCGTGAAGGCGCTCGAGTCGCACGGCCGCTTCAAGGTGATCGCCAACGCCAAGGTGACCGCGGCCGAGCGGCGGAAGAACCGCACGGTGGCCGTGACCGCGGAGGTCGAGGGGAAGTCACAGACGTTCGAGGCCGACGCGGTCGTGCTCGGCGCGGGCCGGGTGCCTGAGTTACGCGGAGCCGACAAGGCGGGGCTCGTGATGGGGAAGCGCGGGGTGCAGGTGGACGACCGCATGGCGACGAGCGTGAAGGGCGTCTACGCCGTGGGGGACTGCACGGCGGCGAGCTTCGAGAACCGCGCGATGCTCGCCCACGTCGCCTCGACCCAGGGCGAGGTCGCGGTGGACACGATCCTGGGCGAGGACGCGAAGATGGACTACGAGGTCGTTCCGAGCGTCGTGTACACGCACCCGGAGATCGCGTCGGTCGGCCTCAGCGAAGCGCAGGCCAGGGAGCGCTTCGGCGAGGGCAACATCAAGGTCGCGCGGTTCCCGTTCCGGGCGTCGGGCCGCGCGCTTGCGCTTGGCGAGAGCGACGGCATGACCAAGCTGATCACCACCGGCAGCGACCACCGCATCGTCGGGGTCCACGTCATGGGGCCGCAGGCCAGCGAGCTGATCGCCGAGGCGACCCTCTCGATCCGCCTCGAGGCGACGGCCTACGACATCATCGCGACGGTCCACTCGCACCCAACGCTCGCCGAGACGCTCCGCGAGGCCGCGCTGGTCGCGGTGGGGAAGGCGATCCACACCGTTTCGAGATAGCTCTCCGCGAGGGCAGCAGCCCACTAAACTGGTGTCACGGGCCGTTAGCTCAGTGGATAGAGCACCAACCTTCTAAGTTGGCTTGCGAGGGTTCGATTCCCTCACGGCCCGCAGGCGACCGAGCGACACCATACCCGTCCGTTGTACTCGGTACCGTTCCCCCATGAGCCCGCGCATAGCGCTGTGCGTCGTTCTGGTCCTCGCGCTTGCCGCGCCGGCGGTCGCGCAGGAGTCCAGCGGTGTCTCGATCTGCGGTGAGATCAAGGCGTTCACCGCCGCGACGCAGACGACCGATGGATCGGTGACGATCGGCTCGCGCACGATCGTGCTCAAGGCGGACGAGCTCTACAGCCAGATGGGCCAAAACGTCGCGACGCTGGCAGTTCCCAATGGGATCTGCTTGAACGCATCGCTCAACGATGCGGGTGAGGCGATGCAATACATCGCGATCCCGATCCCGGCGCCCTATTGCGGGACCGTTCTCGCGTTCACGGCACCAACAGCGTCGACGGATGGCTCGGTCACCCTGCGGGAAGTCGGTGTCGCGGTGTTCCGGATCCCTTCAGGCGCGAACGTCGGAGCGATCACCACCGGAAGCAGACCTTGCTTAATCCTGCGACTCGACGCCGAGGGCAATGCGATCGCGGCGGAACGTTCGACCACCCTGGCTGAACGCGCCGCGGCGTCCATCCACCTGTGTGGCCTGGTCACCGCCTGGACCGAGCCTGCCAGCGTCGCGGGACGCGCGACGCTTCGCCATGAAGAGCCGGGTTCCATCACGGTCGCTGGCCGGGCCCTCCCGATCGCTGCCGGGACGGAGTACAGCTTGGTCAACTCCCCTCCGATCGTCGGCGAGCCCACATGTCTTAGCGGATGGCTCGATGCCGCGGGCGTGCTGATCCAGTACGCGGCCCAGCCGGGGATCCCCGGCTGCGTAGGTGGAAGGATCGCGCGCTTCGAGGGCCCTACCGAAACGGCGGACGGGCTCGTTCAGTTCGCCTCCAGCGCGACACCTCCCGCGACCAGCGAGAGCTCTCTCTTCCCGATCCCGGCGGGGACGTCGCTACCTTCTGACGTGGCGAACGGGACCTACTGCCTTGAGCTGAGCCTCGATGGCGAGGGACGAGCGGTCGTCACAGGTGCGCGGATCCCGGAGCCTGGCGGACCGGCCGCCGGCACGGGACCGGGCCTGGCGCCGCGTCAGCTTCCCTCTACAAGCACCCGCTAATAGTCGTACTCGTAGTCGTCCTGGCCGCTCGGGTCCATGGTCCCGGCCGGGCTCGCCGCGGGCGCCATTTCCGTAGGCGCGGCCGTGGGGCCGACCTGGACGGGCGGCGAGCCCGCGCCACCACAGGCGGCAAGCGCCCCGAGTAGGACCAGGCCGCAGAGAAGACGACCGAGCGCGCGCATCCCCACCTCCACCGCCACGCGGGCGGGCCATTCTGTACGCATTACCCTCGATACGAACGGAGGAGCAAAGCGGATATGTCGCTCGGGATCGTCCTGGTGCTCGTCGTCTTCGTCGCGGTCATGGCCGTCGCGCTGGGCGTGGCCCTCATCGCGGCCCGCGGCATGGCGCGGCCGCGGCCGGCGCTCCCGGCCAACTGCGGCGACTGCCAGTTCATGGTCCCGCGCGCCAAGGTCTACAAGCGCGAGACCCTCGAGGACGAGGACGGGGTCGTCCACTACCTCTGCGAGAAACGCTGGATCGAGATCACGCCTTACTCGCCGTGGTGCGAGCTCGGCAAGAGCAAGACCCGGACTACGGCCCTCGCGCGCTAGCGATACCCTCGACGCCCGTGCCATTCCAGGCCTTCGACGAGATCGTCCGCTCGCGCGCCGCGCGCTACGTGGACGAGCTGAAGGACCTGGTCCGGCTGCCCACGGTCTCGGCTCAGGCGACCGGCATCGACGAGACGGCGGCGGCCGTCCTCGACCGCGCGCGGCGCTCCGGCGTCGATGCGCGCTCGGAGCGGGTAAGCGGCGGGCCGCCGACGATCGTCGGCGAGACCGGGCGCGGGGACCGCACGCTCCTCGTGTACGACCACTACGACGTCCAGCCACCCGAGCCGTTCGAGGAGTGGCGCACCCCGCCGTTCGAGCCGACCGAGCGCGACGGGCTGCTCTTCGGCCGCGGCGTCTCCGACAACAAGGGCAACCTGATGGCGCGGCTCCAGGCGATCGAGGCCTACCGCGAGGCGTTCGGCGACCTGCCGCTGCGCATCCGGGTGCTCTTCGAGGGCGAGGAGGAGATCGGGTCGCCGCACCTCGCGGACTTCGTTGACCGGCACGGCGACGCGCTCCACGCCGACGGCTGCCTCTGGGAGGCCGGCTACAAGGACGCTGCCGGACGGCCCACGCTCAGCCTGGGCCTCAAGGGCATCGTGTACTTCGACCTGCGCCTCCGCGGGATCGCCAAGGACGCGCACAGCTCGCTCGCCACGATCCTGCCGAACGCCGCGTGGCGGCTGGTCTGGGCGCTCTCGACGCTCAAGAACGAGCGCGACGAGATCCTCATCGACGGCCTGATGGACCACGTGCGCCGGCCCGACGAGCGCGACCTCGCGCTGCTCGCGGCGCTCCCGTATGACGAGGAGGAGATGCGGAAGATCCACGGCGTGCAGGCCTTCGTCCGCGGCCTCTCCGGCACGGACCTCAAGGTCAAGCACTTCCTAGAGCCGACCTGCACGATCTGCGGCCTTACCTCCGGCTACCAGGGGCCGGGCTCCAAGACCGTGCTGCCGGCCGTGGCCGGCGCGAAGCTCGACTTCCGCCTCGTGCCGGACCTCACCCCGCAGCTCGTGCGCGAGCTGCTCCGAGCGCACCTCGACAAGCGAGGCTTCACCGACATCGAGATCGAGCCTCACCACGGGGAGCTGCCGTCGCGCTGGCCAGCGGACACGGAGGTCGCCCGTGCCTCCGTCGCGGCGCTGCGCGCCACCTACGGCTCGGACCCGGTCGTCTACCCGCTGATGGCCGGCTCGGGGCCGATGGCCCAGGTCTGCGACAAGCTGGGCATCCCCGCGACCGGATTCGGCTGCGGCAACGCCTCGTCCGCCAACCACGCGCCCAACGAGAACATCGCCGTGGCCGACTACGTGGACCACATCCGCGCCTTCGGGCGGTTCCTGCACCTGTTCGCCGGCCGTCCCCTCTCCTAGCGCGATGAGCACGGGAGGCGAGCGGTGACGCCGCGGGAGCGGCGCACCCTCCTCGGCGTCCTGGGCTTCCTGACCTTCGCGTCGGTCTACGCGAACGTGGTCATCGTCCCGGCCCTGGTGCTGATCGCCGGCGAGTTCGGCACCACGACCGGCACGGCCGGCCTGGTCGCCGCCGCCTACGGCGTGCCGGGGATCGCGGTCGCGCTGCTGGTAGGGCCGTACTCCGACAAGCTCGGGCGGAAGTGGTTCCTGATCGCGGGCTCGGTCCTGATGGGCGGCGCGACGCTCCTGTCCGCGTTCGCCCAGACGTTCGAGATCCTCATCGCCACGCGCGCGCTCGCGGGAATGGGCGCCTCGGTGATCTTCCCGAACGTGAACGCGACGATCGGCGACTCCTTCCCGTACCGCGAGCGCGGCCGCGCCATCTCGAACGTCATCGCCATGAACACGATGGCCAGCATCATCGGCCTGCCCGTCGCCGGGATCGTGGCCGAGGCGACCAGCTGGCGGGTGTCCGTCGGCGGCGTGGGCATCATCGCCATCGGCGCCGCGGTCCTGCTCTTCAAGCTTCTCGCCAACACGCGGCCCGAGGTGCAGCCCGCCCGCGCCCGGGACCTCTACGGCCAGATCGGCGGGAACGTCTCGGCCGTCGCCGCGCTCGGCTCGAGCCTGCTGGGCGCCCTCTTCTGGTTCACGTGGGCGACGTTCTTCATCGTCTTCTTCCAGCAGACGTACGCCCTGAGCCTGGGCGCCGCCTCCACCGTCGGACTCACGCTGGGCGTCGGCGTGCTGGTCGGGAGCCAGGTGGGCGGGCGCCTCGGCGACAGGATCGGCCACCGGCGGGTCATCGCCGTGAGCATCCTCATCGCCGGCGCTCTCCTGCTCCTCCAGACCAACGTGTCGATGCCGCTGGCCCTGGCGGCGACGCTCAACCTCCTGCTCTCCGCGGTCATCGGGGCCCGCTTCGCGACGAACGGGGCCCTGATCACGGAGCAGGTGCCGGAAGCGCGGGGGACGATGGCCGCGATCTCGTCGTCCATGGTCAGCCTCGGCATGGTCGTGGGCCCGGCAGTCGGCGGCGTCCTCGTGGATTCGCTGGGCTTCTGGGCCATCGGCGTGTTCTGCGCCGCGGTCGCCGCCGTGTCCGCGGCGGTGGTGTTCGCGTTCGTGACCGAGGTGCACGGCGACCTCGAACCCGGATAGTCATTGACCGGGCGTTGACCTTGCTCGCCGTACGGCCTGCATAGTTGACGACCCGTTACACGACCGATATCGACCCGGCCCCGGCCAAGCGTGCGGCGGTATGGCATCTGCGCTCAGGACTCCTGCTGAAAGGAGCCCGAATGGTGCAGCAGAAGCGAGCAGGTGGCGCCATGACCGTGGCCGAAGCGGGCCGCATGGGCGGGCGCCTCGTGAGGGAGAAGTACGGCCCTGAGTTCTACGAGAAGATCGGGAAGAAGGGCGGCTCTTCGACCGCCGAGCGCTACGGCCCCGAGTTCTTCGGGCGGATCGGCCGCAAGGGCGGCAAGGCGGTGACCGCGAAGTACGGACCACAGCACTTCGAGAAGATCGGGCGGAAGGGCGGCCAGAAGGTCGCCGACCTCATCGAGCGCGCGAAGTCGCTGGAAGGCGCGGAGGCGTCCCAGCCCCGGCGCCCGAAAGAGCCCGCCGCCTAGGAAGAACGCGCCCCCTCGGGGGCGTCATAGGCTGGCCCTCGATGGGCCGGCCGGAGCGGATGGCGACACGGGTCGTACGGACGGCCCGTGTCCTGCCTCCCGGCGCGGGTACGCCCGTGGTCCCGCCCCTCGTCCAGAGCGTCGCCTTCGACTACAGGTCGGCCGCCGAGCAGGACGCCGTGTTCGGGAGCGAGCAGGGCGGGTACGTCTACGGCCGCTACGGCACCCCGACGACCGCGGCGCTCGAAGCCGCGCTCGCCGAGCTCGAGGGAACCGAGGGTGCGGTCTGCTTCGTCAGCGGCATGGCCGCCGTCCACGCCTACCTCACCGGCTGCGCCCTCCCCGGGGGCGGCCGCGTCGTCGCGCAGGAGGACGTGTACGGCCAGGTCCGCGCGCTCCTCGAGCGCCTCCGCACGGAGCAGGGCGGCGACGTCGTCTTCGTGGACCCGACGGACCACGCCGCGGCGGCCTCGGCCCTGGACGCCGCGCCCGCGCGGGTCCTCTACGTCGAGGCGATCGCGAACCCGCTCCTGCGCGTGGCCGACATCGCCGCGCTGGCGGAGCTCGCGCACGCCCGTGGTGCCGCGCTGGCCGTCGATGCGACGTTCGCCAGCCCGGTCCTGGCACGCCCGCGGGAGCTCGGCGCCGACGTGGTCATCCACTCCCTGACCAAGTACCTGAACGGCCACGGCGACGCGATGGGAGGCGTCGTAGCCGGCTCCGCCGACGTCGCCCGGGAGATGCGCGACCGGTCCATCCTGGACGGCGCGTACCTGCCGCCGCACGAGGCCTGGCTGGTGCTGCGCGGCCTCCGCACGGTGGCGCTGCGCGTCAGGCGGCAGTCCGAGACCGCCCTTGCCGTGGCGCGCCACCTGGAGCGCCACCCGAAGATCGCGCGCGTCCACTACCCGGGCCTCGCCTCGCACCCGCAGTACGACCTCGCGACGACGCAGTTCGGAGGGCTCTACGGCGGCACCGTCTCGTTCGCCCTCGCGGCCGACACCCGCGATGCCGCGTTCCGGTTCCTCGACTCGCTGGAGCTGATCGCCTCGGCCACCACGCTCGGCGACCTCTACAGCGAGGTGCTCTACCCGGCGATCTCGTCGCACCGCCGCGTCCCGGAAGAGGAGCGCCGGCGCCTCGGCATCACCGACGGCTTCGTGCGCCTCTCCTGCGGGATCGAGGAGGCCGAGGACCTTATCGCCGACCTCGACCGGGCGCTGGAGCGGATGTAGGGGGGTGTGGGGGGGGGGGCGAAGCCCCCGCGTCAAAGGAAGGCGGCTTTGCCGCCTAGTGCTCCCGGCGCAGGTGGCCGAGCACCTCGGCCATGGCGCGGCAGTCGATCTCGTTGTAGCGGTCCACCTCGCGCATCAGCGGGACGTCCCAGAGGGGCATGCCGCGTAGCGCGGCCTCGCGCGAGGCGTGCCACGCCCCCGCCATGACGCCCGCGCCGTCGGCGAGCCCGTCCTCCCACTGCGTCGTGATGAGGCCGTAGCGGAACATCGCGTTGGTCACGGCCTTGAGGCCGAAGCCGTGCGCGCCGCGCACCACGACCGGCTCCGCGCGGATCACCTTCTCGAGAAGGTCGTACCAGCGGAGCTCCGGCCAGCCGCGGTCGGCGTGACGCTGGAGCGCGGAGCGGTAGGCGTTCTCGATGGCGCTGGTCTCGGCGGCAGACCAGTGGAACATCCGGATCTCGTTCACGCTGGCGAGGCCGGCCCCGGCGGCGATCTCGCGCAGATGTCCTATCCACTCGTCGATCATGTCGGCCTCGCCCTCGGAGGTGAGGGCCCGCGCGGTGAAGCGCCTGAAGGTCCACTCGCCGTCGGCCATCCGCCCGCAGCCGATCTGGAAGATCAGCGCGACGCCGCCGCGCTCCGGGAACCTCGAGAGGTCGTCGAGGACGTCGTTCACGGTCTCGAAATCCACGTAGCACTCGGCCTTCGCCGTCTCGCGCCACCGGCCCTCGTCCGCCGAGATGCGGGCCGGCCTCACGTAGCCGCGGTCGCGCGAGCGGTCCACGGTCAGGATCGCGTCCACGACGGCCGCGGCGCTCTGCTGCGTGATCCCCAGGAACGAGGCGGAGAGGCCGGGGTCGTCCAGCCTGGTGACGCCGCGCGCGTGCGCCTGGGCCCGGACGCGCGGTCCGACGTGCGCGACCTGGGTGAGCTCCGCCAGCTCCTCGGCCAGCTCGCGCTTGGCCCGCTGCCAGGGCGAGTCGTAGCGGTTCTTCATGTTCGGCCAGAGCTCCGGGACGGACGGCACCGGCCGCACTTGCCAGGCGCCGCCGTCGGTGCGGACGCGCCGCACCCACTCCGCGGCATCGGACGCGACCGTCGAGATCTCGCGGTCCTGCGAGCGCACGAAGACCTCGCGCGGCACGCGGCCGAGCTTGTCCCAGCAGCTCGTCCCGCGGACCTGCCCCTGCCGCCAGCCGCGGCCCAGCACGTACGCGTACGGAGCGGTGACGCCCTGTAGACGCCCGAGCGCCGTGTTGAGCATCCAGAGGCGGGTCATGAGCCCGAGGTCACCCGACGGCGATAGCGAGCCGTCCTTAAGGAGGTCGAGCGTCGTGTACCGGACGTCCACGATCCGGTAGTGCCAGCGCAGGCCGGGCAGGGCGGGGGCCACGACCCTTTCCTCCTCGCCCTCGAAGGCACCCGGGAACATCTCGAGCAGCACGTCCGAGCGC
Organism: Candidatus Limnocylindria bacterium; assembly: GCA_050692015.1. Lineage (GTDB taxonomy): Bacteria > Chloroflexota > Limnocylindria > P2-11E > P2-11E > GWC2-70-10. The sequence continues at coordinate 11,436 of JBOGTE010000006.1, read as the reverse complement.
ACCAGCAGGTCGGCCGTGCCGTAGGTCAGCGACTGGGGGTCGCGCAGAACCCCGTCCGCGACGATCTCGTCGCCGGCGGCGAGCGCCTGCCACGTCGCGCGCGCCGCGTCCAGCGACCGCGCGTCCGGGCGCAGGTCGCTGATTCGCCGGATGGCGTGCCGCTTCTCGATCCTCTCGCGGACCAGCTCCTCGAAACGGTGGCCCCGCTCCCCGATCAGGCGGAAGAGGTCGAAGCGGGCGTCGTAGGTGGAGAGGCGGTCGTCGCGCACGAAGCCGTGCCGCTCGCCGTAGCGGTCGAGCCAGTCCAGCAGCGGGTCCGAGTCGCACCAGTGGCGTACCGAGCCCACCGTCACCCAGTCGTCCCACTCGGCGTCCGTCTTGGGGTCGGCGACCGTGCCGTCGTCGCGCGTCCAGATCGCGGACGCGCCGGGGTCCGCGAGGCCGAGGCCGAGCTGAAAGCTCAAGCGGCGCGCGGAGCGGAGGGGCCGGTCGCGCCCACGAGCCTGGGCAGCTCCTGTAAGTCGGGCCTCACGGCCAGCGCGGTCGCGTCCTCCGGGGCGGCCACGCCGCCGCGGTTCGCCCAGTACACGTCCATGCCGGCGCGGCTCGCGCCGCCCACGTCGTGCGCTGAGCCCGCCACGAACAGCACGCGCGCCGGGTCGAGCCCGAGGGTCCCGAGCGCGAGCCGGTACGGGCGCGGGTCGGGCTTGTACGCGCCGGCCTCCTCCGCCGTGAAGACGCGCTCGAAGTCGCCGGCGCGCCGGGCGGCGAGCGCTCCCAGCCGAACCGAGCAGTTCGTGACCACGAAGCGCCTGAAGCCGCCCAGCTGCGCGAGCACCTCCGGCGTGTCCGGCCAGGGCCGGAAGTCGCCCCAGCGCCGGAGCATCTCCTCCGCCTGTGCCGGCGTGGCGCCGGCCTCCCGCGCCGAGTCGCGGACGATGTCCTCGAAGGGGCGGTAGGCCTGCCCGCGCAGCATCGCCTGCGACGCCCCGTGCCAGCGCATGCCCAGCTCGCGCCCGCCGGCGACCTCGCTCCAGAGCGACCACGTGTCGAGCAGCGCGGTGAGGAGATCGAAGCCGATCGCGTCGTACGAGCGCTCACTCCTCACCGGCGAACAGTGTCGCAGTTGGGGCTAGGCTCTACCACCGGATGGCGAAGTTCATCGTCGAAGGCGGGACGCCGCTGCGCGGCGAGATCACCCCTGCCGGGAACAAGAACTCCGCCCTGCCGCTCATCGCCGCCGCGCTCCTCACCGAGGAGCCGGTGACCCTGCGCAACCTGCCGCGCATCCGCGACGTGAACGGGATGCTGGAGATCCTGACCCAGCTGGGCGGTTCGGTGGAGCGCCTAGACGACCACGCGGTGCGGATTCGCACGGCCAAGGTCGATCGCACGCACGTCGATCCGGCCCTGTCGCGAGAGATCCGGACCTCGCTCCTGTTCGCCGGCCCCCTGCTCGCGCGCTCGGGTCGCGTAGACCTGGGGCCACCCGGAGGCGACGTGCTGGGCCGCCGCCGCGTCGATCCCCACTTTCACGCGCTCGGGGCCCTCGGCGCGACCTACGACGTCCGGCCCGACGGATACGCCCTCACCGCGAAGCACCTGGTCGGCTCCGAGATCCTCCTGGACGAGGCATCCGTGACCGCCACGGAGAACGCCCTGCTGGCCGCCGTACTTGCGAAGGGCGAGACCGTCATCCGGAACGCCGCGAGCGAGCCGCACGTGCAGGAGCTGGCGCAGGTGCTGAATGGCATGGGCGCGCAGGTGAGCGGTATCGGCACGAACACCATCACCGTCTCCGGCGTCGAGAAGCTCCATGGGACCGAGCACGAGATCTGGAGCGACCACATGGAAGTGGGCTCGCTCCTGGGCCTCGTCGCGATGAGCCACGGCGAGGTCACGATCCACAAGTGCGCCCCCGGCCACCTGCGCATGACGCGCGCGGTCTTCTCGAAGCTCGGTGTCGAGACCGAGCTCCGGGGCGACGACCTCTTCGTGCCGGCGAAGGAGCGCTACTGCGTCAAGCGCGAGATCGACGGCGGGATCCCAAAGGTCCAGGCCCAGATCTGGCCGGGCTTCCCGAGCGACCTCACCAGCATCGCGACCGCCGTCGCGACGCAGTGCGAGGGCACTGTCCTGGTGCACGAATGGATGTTCCCTAGTCGGATGTACTGGGTCGATGCCCTGATAGGAATGGGCGCGCAGGCCGTCGTGTGCGACCCGCACCGGGTCGTCGTGGTGGGCCCCTCGCAGCTGTACGGGACCGAGCTGCGGAGCCCGGACATCCGTGCCGGCTTCGCGCTCCTGGCCGCGACGCTCTGCGCCAAGGGCACCAGCGTGATCAACAACGTCGACCAGATCGACCGGGGCTATGAGGACGTCGATGGTCGTCTCCGCGCGCTCGGAGCGAGGATCGAGCGCGCCGCTTGAGGCCGCGCCCCGCGCGGTGATCGCACCCTTCGGCCCGACCCCGCCGCCGAGCTCCTACGTGACGTTCCTCGAGTGCGCCCGCTGCGGCGCGCGCCTCGACCACACGCGCGAGGCCCACCTCTGCACCGACTGCGGCGGTCCGCTGCTGGCGCGCTACGACCTCGAGCTGATCGAGCAGAGCGTGCCGCGGAGCGTCCTGGACGGGCGGGAGCGGTCCCTCTGGCGCTACCGGGAGCTGCTGCCGCTCGAGGAGCCGGGGAACGCGGTGTCGCTGGGCGAGGGCAACACGCCCCTCTACGAGCTGCCGGCGCTGGGGTCCAAGCTCGGCCTCCCTCGGCTGATGGTCAAGGACGAGGGGCTGCTGCCGACTGGGACGTTCAAGGCGCGCGGCGCCGCGCTGGGCGTGTCGCGCGCCAAAGAGCTGGGCGCGGGAACGCTGGTCCTGCCGACGGCGGGCAACGCCGGCTCTGCCTGGGCCGCCTACGGAGCGCGCGCCGGCATCGGCGTGGTGGTGGTGATGCCCGAGGGCACGCCCGAGGTCATCCAGCGCGAGACGGCGGCGTACGGCGCGCGCACCTACCTGGTCCAGGGCTCGATCGCCGACGCGGGCGCCGTTGTCAAGCGCGCCGTCGCGGAGTACGGCTGGTACGACGCCTCCACGCTGAAGGAGCCGTATCGCATCGAGGGCAAGAAGACGATGGGCTTCGAGCTTGCGGAGCAGCTGGGCTGGCGCCTCCCCGACGTGATCGTGTACCCGACCGGCGGCGGCGTGGGGATGATCGGCATGTGGAAGGCGTTCGAGGAGCTCCGGGCCGTCGGCTGGCTGCCGGCCAGCGAGAGACGCCCGCGCTTCGTCGCGGTCCAGGCCTCCGGCTGCGCGCCGATCGTGAAGGCCTTCCACGAGGAGAGGGACGAGTCCGAGCCGTGGCCGGACCCTCGTACGGTCGCGGCGGGCCTGCGCGTGCCGAAGGCCCTCGGCGACTTCCTGGTGCTGCGGATCGTGCGGGAGTCGCGCGGGGCCGCGATCGACGTCCCCGACGAGCGGACGCTCGAGATGATGCGGGTCATCGGTGCGAGCGAGGGGCTCCTGGCGTGCCCCGAGGGCGCGGCGGCGTTCGAGGGGGCCTACCGGCTGCGGCAGGCGGGCGCGATCCGCGAGGACGAGGAGGTGGTCGTCTTCAACACCGGCGCGGGCATGAAGTACTTCGAGCATCTGCCCGGAGCACGGCCGATGCGCCTCGCGAAGGACGAGATCATGCCGCGCATCGAGCCGCAGCATGAGGATCTCGAGGGCGGATACCGGCCGCTCGTGATTGACCAGGACCGCCTGCGCGTCGCGCCCGACGCGGAGGCCGAGGCTAGCCGTCACGGTCGAGAGCCTCTGCCGCTGCCTTCCTAAGGAGAGGCGACCGCGACGATGCTGAACGGGCCGCTCGTGAGCGGCTCGCTCGTGGCGATCTCGCGGAGCGTGCCAGGGTCCAGCAGGATGAGGCGCGTCGCTGGACCAGATCCGCTCAGCACGTAGAGTCGGCCGCCGTCCGACGAGAGCGCGATCCGACCCGAACGATCGCTCTGCGCCACGACCGCCGCGTCGCGGAGGTCGATGAGCGCGACCCCATCGATCCAGGCCGCCGAGGCGCGCGGCAGGTACACGAAGTTGCCATCCGGGCTGAACGCGATCGACCGTCCGCCGATCTCCTTCGCCGCCGCGACCGGAGGCGCGACGAGGTCGAGCAGCGAAGACCGGCCGCCCACGACCGGCCGCTTGTCGATCACCTCGTACGTCCGTGGATCGACGCGCACCACGAGCGGTCGCTCAGTGATTACGGCCACGTTCCCATCGGACATGAGTACCGCCCCCAAGGCGAGCCCGAGCTGACGGCTCAGCTCCACGCGCGCCTTCTCCCGGAAGCCCTGGTCCAGGAACACGAGCCGTGTCGGGACGAACCCGAATGGATCGGAGCAGACGAGCAGCCATTCGCGGGTGCTCGTGACGGGGATCAGCTCCAGCCGGCAGGTGTCGCGCTCACGAACGTCGATCGTCACGCTGCCGATCTCGGCCAGGTCCGACGCGAGGAAGCGCCACTCCTGCTGTATCGGCTGTATCGGAGCGCAGCCGGACATGAGCTCGCGAACCACCGCGATGTGCTCGTCGTCGAAAGGCACCAGCCGCGTCCGAACTTGAACCTCCGCGGCGGTCGTGCGCCATTCCCGCCGGGCCAGTACGGCGCCGCTTCTGGCGTCGTATCTCTCCAGCACGGTCACGGTGCCGTTAGTCCCTGCATTGCGCACTAGGAAGACGCTGGATCCGTTCTGACTCGTGGCGACATCGAAGGGCTCGGGACCCGTCCCGGCACCGCACCGCGACTCCGCCGTTCCGAGGCCCAGCGGCTCGGCCTCGATCTCCGTCGCCGGTGATCCAGTTCGGAGGTCGACGCCACGCAGCGTGAGAGGCGGGCCGACCGTGGGAACGAAGGCGAGCTCCCGTCCGGTGACGATCGGAGAGCCGGCGTACTGGGGCCCGATATACGCCTCGCCCGGAAGCCGACCCGTGACCCGACCGTCCGGCATGGCAACGCTCACCAGCGCGCGGGAGCCCTCTTCGCCTTCCGCGAGGTGGACGAGATCGCGACCTTCGATGACCGCCGGTGCGTCCGCGCTCGGTGACGCGACATCGGTCCGCAGCGCCCGACGTACGTCCGAGAGGACAAGGCCGGCGACGACCGACGCGATCACGAGGAGGACGACGAGCAGTCCGCCAGGAACGAGTCCACGCGAGACCTGGCGCCGCGACGCGGGTGCCCGAGGAGGCGAGATCGAGGGCACCCATTCGTCCTCTGGACGCAGCGGGATCTGGTCGAGATCGGCCCTGAAGGCCTTGTGCAGCTCAGACGACATGGCTCTCTCCCTTGCGCATCCGCTCGATCGCGTGAGCCAGCGTCGAGGCGACCGTGCCTCGCCTGATCCCGAGCTGTTCTGCGATGTCCTCCTGCCGCAACCCGAGGTAGAAGTACGCGACAACGACGGCGCGCTGGCGTTCCGTGAGGATCTCCAGGAGGCGCCCGACGGCGACGCGGTCCAGAACGGCATCGACCTCCGATCTCTGTCGGCGCTCGGCTTCGAGCCCGAACAGGAGCGCGACCGGGTGAAGGAGTGAGGCTCGTCTCTTCGCTCGTCGCGCTTTCCGAAGTGCCACGCGGAAGAGCCAGCCACGCAGGTTGACCTCGTTGGGCGGCGGCCTGTTCAGACCATCGAGGAACGCGTCGTGCATTGCGTCGGCGGCGGCCTCCTCGTCCAACAACGTCGCCACGAGCGCCCGGAAGATGTCTGGGTAAGCCTCCCGGTAGAGGCGGTCCCACGTCTCTTTCCAGGCCCTAGTGGCCATCTACACCTCCAATGTCACAGGGCCGGCGGATCGTTCATTGCTCATCACAGCATCCTGGCCGGCAGGATCGCGGCCCGCCGAAGCAGGGCCGCTTCGACGCGCGGCGACCCGCTACCGGCACGAGGGCGTACATATCGCAAGGGCCGACCGTATATACTCCTGATGATGCACAAGACAACACTCATGGTGGACGACAAGAAGATCGCACGGGTGCGAAGGCTTCTCGGCACCAAGGGCATCCGCGACACCATCGACCAAGCCCTCGATGAGGTCATCGCCGTCCGGGCACGCCGCAGGGTCATCGAGCAGCTCCGCACGATGGAGGGCCTCGACGAGAACATGCTGCGGAACGCGCGGAAGGAAGCGTGGCGGTAGATGCCGCGTCGCTTCCTGGCTGACACCAGTGCGATCGCGAGGATGCGAGTCGAGGCGGTCGATCGGCGACTGGCGCCGCTCATCGCGTCGGGCGAGGTGACGACTTGCTCCGTCGTAGAGCTCGAGGTCCTGTATTCCACCCGTGGTCACGACGATCTACTCGGCACGCGAGCTCGGCGCGCAGCGCTTCCGCGCGTCGCGATGGAGCAAGGCGACTTCGACCGCGCTGCGGACGTGATGGCGGAGCTCGCGGCGCGCGGCAAGCATCGAAGCGTCGGCATCCCAGACCTGCTCATCGCTGCCGCTGCGGAGCGAGCGCATGCGACCGTCCTCCACTACGACTCCGACTTCGACACGATCGCCGCCGTGACTGGTCAACCGGCGGAGTGGGTCATCCCGCGCGGCTCGGCGCCCTAGCGACCACCTAACATCGCGCGCGTGAGGATCGCGGAGAACGTCCTCGGACTGGTCGGCAACACCCCGCTGGTCCGGCTGTCCCGCCTTGGCCGCGGGCTGCGGCCGGCCATCCTCGCGAAGCTCGAGCATCTGAACCCCGGGGGGTCGGTCAAGGACCGCATCGGCGCGGTGATGATCGAGGACGCGGAGCGCCGCGGGCTGCTGCGGCCCGGCGGGACGATCGTGGAGCCGACCAGCGGGAACACCGGTGTCGGGCTGGCGATGGCGGCGGCCATCAAGGGCTACCGCCTGATCTGCACGATGCCGGACAAGATGAGCCAGGAGAAGCGCGACCTGCTGCGGGCCTACGGCGCCGAGGTGGTCATCTGCCCCACCGCCGTCCCGCCCGAGCACCCCGAGTCCTACTACCGTGTCGCGGAGCGCCTCGCCGGCGAGATCCCCGGCGGCTTCCAGCCGAACCAGTACTACAACCCCGGCAACCCCGAGGCCCACTACCGCACGACGGGCCCGGAGATCTGGGAGCAGACCGGCGGCAAGGTGACGCACCTGGTCATCGGCGTGGGCACTGGAGGCACGGTGAGCGGGGCGGGGAAATTCTTAAAGCAGCAGAGCGCCGATGTCCGGGTCGTGGGCGCCGACCCGGAGGGGTCGATCTACACCGGCGACATCCACCCCTACAAGACCGAGGGCATCGGCGAGGACTTCTACCCCGGCACGTTCGATCCCTCGCTGGTAGACCGCTGGTTCCGGGTATCGGACCGCGACGGACTCCTGACCGCGCGGCGGATCACGCGCGAGGAGGGGATCCTGGTGGGCGGCTCGTCGGGAACGGCGATGTTCGCCGCCCTCGAGCTCGCGAAGGAGCTCGACGAGAAGGCGCTCATCGTGGTGCTCTTCCCGGACTCCGGCCGCTCCTACCTGTCCAAGATCTACAACGACGAGTGGATGCGGCAGAACGGCTTCTTCGAGCGGGCCATCCCGGCCACGGTGCGGGACGTCATGAAGGAGCGCGAGGGCGGCGTGCCCGAGATCGTCGTCGTCTCGAAGAGCGAGACGGTGCGCTCGGCGATCGACACGATGCAGCGCTACGGCATCTCGCAGATACCGGTCACCAGCGACGGCAAGGCCCAGCGCGTCGAGGACATCGTCGGGAGCATCCAGGAGCGCACGATGCTCGACCGCGTCTTCCGCGATCCTGCGCTGGTGGACCAGCGCGTCGAGCAGGTGATGGAGGCGCCGTTCCCGGTGGTGCAGGCCAGCGAGGACATCGAGCGGCTCTACGCCGAGCTCGCCTCCGGGGTGCCCGCGCTCGTCGCGGCGCAGGAGGAGCGTCCCGTCGCGATCATCACTAAGGCCGACCTGCTGGAGTTCGTGGCCCACCAGCGCAAGCGCCGCTAGCGCACGGGCAGCACCGCGTTCATACCCTGAAGGGCCAGCGAGACGACGATGAGCACCACCGCCGTCGCAGCGGGCGCGAGCTGCGTGGGGCCGGGCATCGCGCGGTAGGCGCGGTATGCCGCCCATCCCGCCCAGCTCCCGAAGACGAGGCTCGCCGCGTGCGCGAGGTCGTGGAACGGCGAGGCGACGCCGCACGGGACCAAGCAGACGAGGAACCCGCTCAGGCCGTTCAGGATCGCGGCCCAGAGCCAGCCGAGGATCGCGAGGGCGAGCATCGCCCCGCGCACGCCGGCCGTCGCGGCCGCGATGGGAGACTGCCACCACGCGAAGATCGCCGCGATCGAGATGAGCGTCAGGCCCTCGCCCAGCGTCATCCGGTCGGGCGGCCCGCCGGGGGTCCCGAAGACGTCGATCCACACGTCCACGAGCTGATGGAAGAGGCTCGCGAGCGCGGCAGCGCCCTGGAGCAGCAGGATCCTCGGGGTCATCGGCGCGAGAGTCTAGGCGCGCCATACTGCTCGCGTGACGGAAGGGGGTCCGAACCGCCGGCTGGGGTTCGAGACGCTCGCGATCCACGCGGGGCAGGAGCCCGATCCCACGGCCGGCGCCGTGACCGTCCCGGTCTTCCAGACGTCCACCTACGCGCAGGAGGCGGTCAACAAGCACAAGGGCTACGACTACGCCCGGACCGGCAACCCCACGCGCACCGCGCTCGAGACCTGCATCGCCGCCCTCGAGGGCGGCGCCTGGGGCCTGGCCTTCGCGTCGGGCATGGCCGCGTCCGACGCGGTCGCGCACCTGCTCTCCTCCGGCGACCACGTGGTCATGGCGGACGACGTCTACGGCGGCACCTACCGGCTCTTCGCGCGCGTGTTCGACCGCGCGGGGATCGGCCTCACCGCTGTGGACATGCGCGACGCCGCGAACGTGCGCGGGGCGCTCACCGGGTCCACGAAGCTCGTCTGGATGGAGTCGCCCACGAACCCCACGCTCAAGGTCGTGGACATCGCGGCCGTCTCCGCCGTGGCGCGCGAGGCCGGCGCCCTGGCGGTGGTGGACAACACGTTCGCCAGCCCTTACCTGCAGCAGCCGCTTGGGCTGGGGGCGGACCTGGTGCTCCACTCGACGACGAAGTACGTCGGCGGGCACAGCGACGTGGTGGGCGGCGCCCTCGTCGGCAACGACCCAGAGCTGCGGGAGCGCTTGGCCTTCATCCAGAACGCGGCCGGCGGCGTTCCGGGGCCCTGGGACGCGTGGCTGGTCCTGCGGGGGGCCAAGACCCTCGCCGTTCGCATGGAGCGCCACTCGGACAACGCGCAGGCCGTGGCCGAATGGCTGGCGCAGCACGAGAAGGTGACGCAGGTGAACTACCCCGGGCTGCCCAAGCACGAGGGCCACGAGGTGGCCCGGCGGCAGATGCGCTCGTTCGGGGGCATGCTCTCATTCGAGCTGCGGGGCGGGGAGGAGGCGGCGCTGCGCATGGTGTCGCGGACCAAGATCTTCGCGCTCGCGGAGTCGCTGGGTGGCGTGGAGTCGCTCATCGAGGTGCCGCTGGCGATGACGCACGGCTCGGTCAAGGGCACCAAGCTCGCTCCCCCGGCCGGCCTCATCAGGCTCTCCGTGGGGATCGAGACGGTGGACGACCTCATCACCGACCTGGCCCAGGCGATAGGGGACTGAGGGTGCAGGAAGCGCTGAACGTCCTGCTGGTGGAGGCCGACCCCGCGATGAGCACGCGCGTCCGCGAGCGTCTCGAGGCCGAGGGCCTGCGCGCCGCGCTCCGCCGGGTGGAGCGTCCGGACTCGCTCGCGGCGGCCCTGGGCGAGGCGCGCTGGGACTTCGTCCTCGCGGGCGACGGCATCGCGGCCCTCCCGCTCAGTGAGGTCCTGCGCGCCGTGCACCTGCGCGACCCCGACCTGCCCGTGCTCGTCCTCGCGACCACGCCCGGGGAGGCCGCCGCGGTCGCGGCAATCAAGGCCGGCGCCTCGGACTACATCCTCCAGGGCGACCTGGCCCGCCTGCCGGGCTCGATCCTCAGCGAGCTGGAGCAGGCCCGCGGGCGCCGGACGGCGCGCCGGGCCGAGGCCCGCCTCGAGCACCTGGCGATGCACGACGTGCTCACCGAGCTTCCCAACCGGCGCCTCTTCGAGGACCGGCTGGCGAACGCGCTGCGCATCGCGTCCAGAGACCGGCACGGGCTGGCCCTGATGGTCACGGACCTCAACGGCTTCAAGCCCGTGAACGACACCTTCGGCCACCAGGCCGGCGACGTGCTGCTGCGCCTCGTCGGCGGCAAGCTCCGCGAGGCGCTCCGCGAGAGCGACACCGTCGCCCGGCTCGGCGGCGACGAGTTCGCGGTGCTGGTGCCCAAGCTGGAGGACCCCGGCGTGATCCCGCCGAAGCTCCTCGAGCGCCTGGCCGGCGCGTTCGAGCGGCCGTTCCGCATCGAGGGCGTGGACGTGCGCGTGGGAGCCGCCCTGGGCATCGCGGTGTACCCGCAGCACGGCACCGACGCCGCCACGCTCTTCCGCAACGCCGACAGCGCCATGTACACCGCGAAGCGGCAGAAGTACGGCCCCGTCATCTTCGACGCGGCCCAGGACCAGTACGGCCGCGATCGCATGGCGCTGCTCGACGACCTGCGCCAGGCCATCGAGCGCGGGCAGCTGGTCCTGCACTACCAGCCGGTCGTGGAGCTGCGGACGGGCCGCGTCCGAGACGTCGAGGCGCTGGTGCGCTGGCAGCATCCCGAGCGCGGCACCATCTCGCCCGGCGAGTTCCTGCCGATGCTCGACCGCCTCCGGCTCATGCGCCCGCTGAGCGAGTGGGTCATCGAGACCGCGCTCCGTCAGGTGTGCGCCTGGAGCGAGGCCGGGATCGAGCTCGACGTGACGGCGAACGTCGCGGCGCAGAACCTGGCGGACGCCGAGATCGGCACCGTGGTGCGGGCGGCCATCGCGCGGAGCGGCGCCCCGCCGGAGCGGCTGTTCCTGGAGGTGCCGGAGACGGTGATCATGACCGACCCGGAGCGCTCGGCCCGGATCATCGACGACCTCAAGGCCAGCGGCGTGCGCTTCGCCATCGACGACTTCGGAACGGGGTTCTCGTCCCTCACGTACCTCGACCGGCTGCGCGTGGACCGCCTCAAGGTGGACCGCAGCTTCGTCTCGGGCACCGTCAGCGCGCGCAAGACGGCGATCGTGCGGGCGGCCGCCGAGATCGGGCACACCCTCGGCTTCGCCGTGCTCGCGGAGGGCATAGAGGACGCCGTCGGCTGCGAGCGAGTCTCGCGCCAGGGCTGCGAGCTGGGGCAGGGCTACCACTTCGCGCCGCCGATGCCGGCGGAGCGCCTGGCCGAGTGGCTGCGCGACCGTCCGCGGGGCGGCTGCGCTCACCGGTCGCCGCTCCGCGCGACCCTGACCCGGCTGCGC
>JBOGTE010000005.1:0-42699 GCA_050692015.1 Candidatus Limnocylindria bacterium | reverse complement strand
GCCGCGGGCTCCTGCGGCGCGAGCAGCGCGGGCCGGCCGCTCCGCATCACGCCGGCCTTCTCCCGAGCGATGCGGTCAAGGGTCGGGCCCAGGATCGCGACGTGGTCGAGGCCGACGCTCGTCACGACCGACACCGCCGGATCGACGGCGTTCGTCGCGTCGTAGCGACCGCCAAGGCCGACCTCCAGCACCGCGACGGTGCAGCGCTCGCGGGCGAAGTGGCCTAGGGCCGCGACGGTAAGGAGCTCGAAGGCGCTGGGCTCGCCCAGGTGCGGCGCGGCACGCCGGAGCGCGGGGACGTAGCCGAGCGCGCCTTCCACCGCCTCCGCGAAGGCCGCGGGCCGGACGGCGACGCCGTCCACGCGGATCCGCTCCCGCCAGCTCTGGAGATGAGGTGAGGTGAAGAGTCCCGCGCGGACGCCCGCGGCGGCGAGGATGCTCGCCAGGAACGCCGCGGTCGAGCCCTTGCCCTTGGTCCCGGCGACCAGGACGCAGGCCATCGCGAGGTCGGGGAAGGCGGCGGCATCGAGGAGGATGCGCACGCGCGGCACGCCCAGACGCGGGTCCGGTGGTGACCGCGGGTTCCACCCGGGGCCGCGGAGCGGATGGCCGTAGCGGAGGAGGGCGTCGAGAGCGCGGCGCTCGGCTCGCGCTGTCAACTTCACGCCTCGCCGCAGGATAGGATCTCGGGAGTTGGCCGGACCAGCCATCGTCGCGCTCGCGGGAGGGGTCGGGGGCAGCCGCTTCCTGCGGGGCCTACGCGCCGCGGCAGCGGCCGAGAGCCTCACCGCGGTGGTGAACACCGGCGACGACGTGACGCTCCACGGACTGCGCATATCGCCGGACGTGGACACGGTCCTTTACGCCCTGTCCGGCGTGGTCGATGAGAAGCGCGGCTGGGGCCCGCGCGGCGACACCTTCCGCTTCATGGAGGCGCTCGAACGGCTCGGGGGCGAGACCTGGTTCCGCCTCGGTGACGTCGATCTCGCTACGCACGTGCGACGGACCGAGCTGCTCGCCGCCGGGTGGACGCCGAGCGCGGTCACCGCCGAGCTGGCGCGGAGGCTTGGCGTGAGCGGCGTGACCGTCATACCGATGAGCGACGACAGGGTCGAGACCTGGGTGCAGCTCGCCGAGGACGGTCAGTGGGTCCACTTTCAGGAGTTCTTCGTTCAGCGGCGCGGCGGCGTCGCCATCCGCGCCGTGCGCTTCGACGGGATCGAGCGCGCGCACGCCGCGCCGGGCCTGCTGGATGCGCTCGGCGCGGCGGACCTCATCGTGCTCTGTCCGAGCAACCCCATCGTCAGCCTCGGACCGATCCTCGCGGTGCCGGGCGTCCGCGACGCCGTCGCGGCGGCGAGAGCCCGGGGCGCTCTCGTCGCCGGTGTGAGCCCGCTGATCGGTGGCGCGACGGTGAAGGGTCCTGCCGCGCGGATGCTGTCGGACCTCGGGGTCGAACCGACCGCCGCAGGGGTGGCCGGCATGTACGCGGGTCTCCTCGACGTCTACCTGCTCGACCGGGTAGATGCCGAGCTTGCCGCTGGGATCCGCGCGGGCGGCGTGCGACCCGTCCTCACCGACGCGCTGATGCGGGGGCGGCGCGGTGAAGAGCGTCTGGCCCGCGTGCTCCTCCGCTCGGCGCTCGGGAGACGGTCGTGACCGGGGACGTCTGGGCGGTCGTGGTGGGGCGGACCGGACCGAACGCCAAGACCCGGCTCCGGGACGCGCTCAGCGCGGAGGAAAGGTCCGCCCTCGCGGTGGCGATGCTGACGGATGTGCTGCGGGCCGTCTCGCGTGCGGGGCTCGCCGGGACGATCGCGGTGCTGGACCCGCCGCAAGCCCCGATCGGTGACGCGACCGTGCTCCCCGACCCGGGCGGCGGACTGGACGCCGCGGTAGCGAGCGGCCTTCGCGCCGCGGCCTCCGCCGGCGCGCGGACCGCCGTCGTGCTCGCGGGCGACCTGCCCCTAGTGGAGCCGTCCGACATCTCGGCGCTCGTGGCCGCGGCGGAGGGCACGCGCGCCGTCGTGGTCGCGCTGGATCGCCACGGCACCGGCACGAACGCGCTCGTGCTGCGTCCGCCGGAGATCATCGCGCCGTCTTTCGGGCCGGACAGCGCCGCACGGCACCTCGCTGTGGCGACCGCCGCGGCGAGCGGCTCCGCCCGGAGCGTCAAGACTGACCGGGTCGGCCTCGACATCGACACCCCCGACGATCTCACCGAGCTCATGCGCCGGCGTCCAGGCGGTGCCACGGGCGTTGCCCTTGGGCGACGGCTCCGGCCGGCGCGGTCGGCGTCCGCACCCCGGGGCCCTGTGTAACGTGTACGGCGTGGAGGGCCTTCGCTCGGAGGCGCCGGACCCGGCGTGATCGTCGATCTGGAGCCGGGCGTGCGTCGCTCTCGCCCGCGGCGACCGCCGCTCATGGGTCTTGCCATCGGTGTCCTCGCGGTCGGCCTCGGCGCGCTGGTACTGCGGCCGCCGGCCCAGCCCGGAGACGCCACCAGAGCGCGCGATCGCCTGGCCCAAGCGTTCGTCGCGCCGACCGCGGCGCCGGCGCCGACCCCCCTGGCCGTTCGGTCCGCGCGACCCAGGCCCTTGCCGCCGCTCGTCCCACGGCCGGCCCTGCCCCCGCCGCTGACGTTCCCCGTCTCGGTCGCCTCGACGCTGCCGGCGGAGAGCTCGGAAGCCTCGCGCGCCTCGGTGTTCGCGGTCGGCGAAGGGTCGCGCCAGGCCGTGTATGAGATGCCGGATGGCCGGACGGTCGTGGTGCGCCAGTCGAGCGCCTCGGGCCGGCCGATGCTCGCGTCGTACGCGCTCTCCGAAGGGAGCGTCCGCGGCTACCCGGCGCAGTTCATCACGACGCGGAGCCGCTCGCTGCGATCGATGATCGCGTGGTCCGAAGGCACCGCGAGCTACCTCATGTACTCGGGCACGATGACGATCAGGGACCTGACCCGCCTGGCCGACCACCTGCGCTGACCTACGCGGCGGTCTTCAGCTCCTGGACGACCTTCTCGACCGCGGCCTTCGCGTCGCCGAACAGCATCCCAGTCTTGGCGTCGAGGTACAGCTCGTTGTCGATCCCGGCGAAGCCCGGCTTCATCGAGCGCTTGATCACGACGATGTTCTTGGCCTGGTCCACGTTCAGGATGGGCATCCCGTAGATGGGGCTCGACCTGTCGGCGCGGGCGGCCGGGTTGGTGACGTCGTTCGCTCCGATGACCAGCGCCACGTCGGTGGTCTTGAAGTCTTCGTTGATCTGCTCCATGTCGTAGAGCTTCTCGTAGGGGATGTTGGCCTCCGCCAGCAGGACGTTCATGTGGCCCGGCATCCGCCCGGCGACGGGGTGGATCGCGTAGCGGACGGTGACGCCCTTCGACTCGAGCAGATCGGCGAGCTCGCGCACCGCGTGCTGCGCCTGCGCCACGGCCATGCCGTACCCCGGCACGACGATCACCTGCTGCGCGTAGCCCAGGAGGATCGCGGTGTCCTCTGCGCTCACCTCGCGCACCGTGCGTCCGTCGTCGGTGCGGGCGGCGCCCGCCGCGGGTGCCGCGCCGAACGCGCCGAACAGGACGTTGCCCAGCGAGCGGTTCATCGCCTTCGACATGAGCTGCGTCAGGATCGACCCCGCCGCGCCGACGAGCGTGCCGCTCACGATGAGGAGCGGGTTCCCGAGGGCGAAGCCGGTCGCGGCCACGGCCATGCCGGTGGACGCGTTGAGGAGCGAGATCACGACCGGCATGTCGGCCCCGCCGATGGGCATGACCATGGCGACGCCGAAGACCAGGGCGAGCACGCCCAGGACGGCGAAGAGGACGAGCGGATCGACAGGGAGGGCGACGCCGACCGTCGTGGCCAGCGCCACGGCGGCGGCGAGGGCGAGGATCACCACGGCGACGATCCCGGTGATGAGCTGCTGCCCGGGGTAGCGGAAGGCGCGCGCGGAGATGATGCCCTGAAGCTTGCCGAAGGCGACCACGCTGCCCGAGAACGCGTAGGAGCCCACGGCGATCCCGAAGAGGCTGCTCAGCACCAGCACGATCCCGACGGCGTGACCGGCGCTGACCTCGCGCGCGAACTCGAGGCTCGCGACGAGCGCGGCCGCGCCGCCCCCGGCGCCGTTGAACACGGCGATCATCTGCGGCATCGCGGTCATCTGAACGGAGCGGGCGCTGAGGCCGCCGACGACCGTCCCGGCCACGATGCCGGCGAGGATGAGCGGGATGGCTCCGCTGTCCCGGACCTGCGGCACGAAGAACGTCGCCACGACGGCGAGGACCATCCCGCCCGCGGCGAGCCGGTTCCCGGTGACGGCCGTGCGCGGCGAGGCCATGGCCTTGAGGCCGATGACGAAGGTGAGCGTCGCGGCGAGGTAGGTGATCGGGACGACGGCCCCGAGGTCGAGCTCCACTACTTCTTCTCCGCCGGTGGCCGTTGCGGCCGGCGCTGCTGGAACATCCCGAGCATCCGATCGGTGACGACGAATCCGCCGACCACGTTCAGGGTCGCGAAGAACACCCCACCGAAGCCGATCACGGCGCCCAGCGGCCCGCCGACCGCGCCGGCGACGAGGATCGCGCCGACCAGGATGATCCCGTGGATGGCGTTGGACCCGGACATGAGCGGGGTGTGCAGCGTCGTCGGCACCTTGGAGATCATCTCGTAGCCCGTGAACGCGGCGAGGAGGAACAGGTAGAGGATCAGGATCGCTTCGACGCTCACGCCCGTGCCTCCGTTCCCTGAAGTGCCTTCTTCACGCCCTCGTGGACGACCTGGCCATCCCTGGTTATGAGCGTTCCTTTCATGACCTCGTCGTCCACGGCGACGTCGGCCATCCCGTCCTTCACGAAGAGCGCCAGCAGGCTGGCGACGTTGCGCGAGTACATCTGGCTGGCGTGGTACGGCATGGTGCTCGGGACGTTGAGCGTGCCGATGATCGTCACGCCGTGCTTCACCACGGTCTTGCCGGCCTCGGTGAGCTCGCAGTTGCCGCCGGTCTCCGCGGCGAGGTCCACGATGACCGAGCCTGGCCGCATGGTCGGGACCATCTCGGCGGTGATCAGTACCGGGGCCTTGCGCCCCGGTATGGCCGCCGTCGTCACGACGATGTCGTTCTCGCGGACCGCCTTGGCCAGGAGCTCGACCTCCTTCTTGTGGGCCTCCTCGGAGAGCTCCTTGGCGTAGCCGCCCACGCCCTCACCCGACTCGCCGAGATCGATCTCGAGGAACTTCGCGCCCAGGCTCTGCACCTGCTCCTTGACCACCGGGCGCGTGTCGAAGGCCTCGACCACCGCGCCCAGACGCCGCGCCGTCGCGATGGCCTGGAGGCCCGCGACGCCCGCGCCGATGACGAACGCCTTGCCCGGCGCGATCGTGCCCGCGGCCGTGGTCAGCATCGGGAAGAAGCGGGGGAGCTGAGCGGCCGCCATGAGAACGGCCTTGTAGCCGGCCACCGTCGCCTGAGAGGAGAGCGCGTCCATCGGCTGCGCGCGCGTGATGCGCGGGATGGCGTCCATCGACAGTGCCACCACGCCGCGCTCCGCGAGGGTGCGCGCGAGCTGCGGCTCCACCAGCGGCTGCAGGAAGGCGATCAGGATCTGGCCCGATCGGAGCCTTTGGACCTCGTCCTGTGTCGGCTTCTGGACCTTGGCGACGAGCTCGGCGCCGTACGCGTCATCGACGATGGTGGCACCGGCCTGCTCGTAGGCGCTGTCGATGAAGGCGGCTTCGGTGCCGGCGCCGCGCTCGACGGCGACCTCGTTGCCGCCCTTCACCAGGCGGCCGACGGTCTCCGGGACGAGCGCGACGCGGCGCTCTCCGGGCACGACCTCTCGCGGAACGCCGATCTTCATGCGGGAGCCTGACGATACCGGACGAACGAGGCGGGGGGCTTTGCCCCCCGCCGGCCCCCCACGTGAGCGAGACGCCTCCCGCTCATGCGGCGGCGATCAGCCGGTCGAGTCGAGGCTTCACCTCCCGACCGACGCGCTCGATGGTCTCGTGGTCGAACGGCTCGCCCGCGGCCATGACGAATCCGTGCACACCGGCCTTCGCGTACTCGAAGAGCTGGCGCGCGACGGTGTCGGGGTCGCCCATAGCGCGCGGCACTTGCCTGGCCATGTCCTGGTGGGCGGCGATGCGGTCGAGGTACGCGTGCGCGTCTTCGATGCGGTCCCGCACGACGACGGAGCCCCCGCCGAGGATCTGTATCTCCTCCGGGTCCCGGCCCACCTTCGCGCAGTGCGCCCGCAGGACGGAGATCTTGTGCCGCAGGTCGTCGGGCGATCCGAAGCCGTGCCACATGTCGGCGTACCTCGCGGCCGTCCGAAGCGTCCGCTGCTCGCCGCCGCCGCCGATGAGGACGGGCAGCTCCTTCTGGACCGGCGGCGGCTCGTTCAGCGCGTCCGTCACCTGGTAGTACTTCCCGCTGAACGTGGTCGTGCGGTCGCGCAGCAGCGAGCGGATGATCCGCGAACCCTCCTCGAAACGGTCCGATCGCTCCTTCTTCGAGCCGAGCGCCATGCCGTAGGCCTTGTGCTCGGGCTCCATCCACCCAGCGCCGATGCCCATGATCGTCCGGCCGTTCGTCAGGTGGTCGAGCGCCGTGATCATGTTCGCGAGGACCGCCGGATGCCGGTAGGTGATCCCGTGGACGAGCGAGCCGATGCGGATACGCTCGGTGCGCGAACCCCAGCCCGCGAGCACCTGCGATACCTCGAAGTTCGGATGCTCGTGGGGGCCGATGATCGCGTAGAAGTGGTCCCAGCAGAACAGCATGTCCAGGCCGGCGCGGTCGGCGGTCACGCCGGCATCCATGAGCGACTGCCAGGTCGTGTTCTGCGGCCAGGCCGTGATGCCGATGCGCACTCGCCCGAAGGCTAGCGTTGCATCGCGCTCGCTGCTCCGCGCGTATCCTTGGTCCGCCATGGCGCTCACCGCCAAGAAGTCCCACGGGATCGACGTCGATCAGGTCCAGCGCGACACGCGCGAGCACGTGTTCATCTCCTGGATGGCGCAGGGCGGCCTCGCTCCGCTCGTCGTGACCGGCGGCGAGGGGTCCTGGATCCACAGCGGCGACCGCCGGATCCTGGACTTGTCATCGACGCTGGTGAACACGAACCTGGGGCACCAACATCCCAAGGTCATCCGCGCGATCCAGGATCAGGCCGAGCGGCTCACGTATGCCGCGCCCGGGTTCACCGACGAGCCGCGCGCGACGCTCGCGCGCATGGTCGCCGAGGTCACCCCGGGGGATCTGACCAAGACGCTCTTCACCACCGGCGGCAGCGAGGCCATCGAGAACGCCATCAAGATGGCGCGCCTCTACACCGGCCGTCACAAGATCCTCACGCAGTGGCGCTCGTTCCACGGCCAGACCGCCGGCGCCATGACCGCGGGCGGCGACAACCGCCGCTGGGCGAACGAGCCCGGCATCCCGGGCGTCGTGCGCTTCCTCAACCCCGATCCGTACCGCTCCGTCTTCGGGAGCGACGTGCAGAAGGCGCTGGCGCACGTGGAGGAGGTCGTCTGGTACGAGGGCCCCGACCAGGTCGCCGCGATCCTCTGCGAGCCGATCGTCGGAGCGAGCGGCCTCATCGTCCCGGCGGACGGGTTCTTCCAGGGCATCCGCCAGATCTGCGACCGCTACGGGATCGTGATGATCCTCGACGAGGTCATGACCGGCTTCGGCCGCACCGGCAAGTGGTTCGCGGCGGAGCACTGGAACGTGGTGCCCGACGTGATGACCTTCGCGAAGGGCGTGAACTCCGGCTACGTGCCGCTCGGCGGCACCATCGTGGACGGCCCCATCGCCAAGCACTTCGACGACCACGTCCTGTGGCACGGCCTCACGTACAGCGGCCACGCCCTCGCGTGCGCCGCCGGCGTCGCCACGATCCAGGCGTACCGGGACGAGCGCGTGGTGGAGCATGCCGCCGCCATGGGCGAGGTCCTAGGGCAGGGCCTGCGCGACCTCATGGCCAAGCACCCCTCGGTCGGCGACGTGCGCGGCAAGGGCCTGATGTGGGGCGTCGAGCTGGTGAAGGACCGCGGCACCAAGGAGATGCTGGAGCGCTGGAACGGCCCGAGCCAGCGACTCGCCACGTCGCTCCGCACCGCGCTAATGAAGCGCGACGTGTACATGATCTGCCGCTGGAATCTTCTCGTGGTGGCGCCGCCTCTGGTGGTCACCGAGGACGAGCTGCGCACCGGCCTCGCCGCCATGGACGAGGCCCTGGCGATCGCCGACAAGTACGCCGCGACAGGGGAGCTGTAGCCGCCCGAGCCAGCGCGGCCCGGGCGGCAGCCCTGACTAGAGCACGCGCTCCAGGAAGTCGGCGAGGATCGTGTAGCTCCGGGTCTTCTGCTCCGGGTCGGCGCTCCCGTGGCCCTCGTCTCCGTACTCCGCGTACTCGAAGTCCGTGCCCTCGCGCTTGCCGAGCGCTACGAGCTTGTCCCGGAAGAGGCGCGACTGGCTCACGGGGCAGCGCGGGTCGTTGGCGCCGTGGATCATGAGCAGCTTGGCCTTGAGCCCGTCGGCGAACTCGATGGCGCTCCGGTCGCGCCACAGCGCGCGGTCCTTCTCGGGGTCGCCCATCTGGTCCCGCAGGAAGTACCGGAAGTGTTCCTTGGACTCGTCCCACATGGCGTGGAGGTCCGAGATGCCGACCCAGGCCACCGCCGCCTTCCAGAGGTCGGGCTTCTTGGTCGCCGCGATGAAGGTCATGAAGCCGCCGTAGGAGCCGCCGAAGACGGCGATGCGCTTCGGATCGACGTAGCGGAGCGTCCCCAGGTACTTCGCGCCGGCGGCGACGTCCTCCAGGTCGGCGCCGCCCCAGTCGAAGCGTGCCGCGTCGCGGAACCTGACGCCGTACCCCGTGCTGCCGCGGATGTTCGGCTCGAGCACCACGAATCCGCGGTCGGCCAGGAACTGCGCGTAGGGGTCGAAGGCGCGGAACCACTGATGCGTCGGGCCGCCGTGGACGGCGACGATGGCCGGAAGGCGCTGGCCCGCGGCGATCTCGCGCGGCTTGTAGAGGATCGCCGGGATCTTCGCCCCGTCGAAGCTCGTGTACCGTACGTGCTCGCTGCGCACGAACAGGCCGGGGTCGATCGAGCCGTACTCCGGCTCGATGAGCGTCTCGTAGGTGTCCGTCGTGAGGTCGTAGCCGAGCAGCGCGGTGCGCTCGGTGTCGGTGGCGTAGTTGATCAGCAGGCGACGGTCACCGTCGTAGAAGAGCCCGCCGTAGCCGAAGCCGGTCGGGACCTTCAGCTCGCGGCGCGCGCCCGTCTCGACGTCGTAGAGGACCGGCTTCACCTGGGAGTCCCGGTTCGCGTAGCAGGCCAGCCACTTGCCGTCCTCGGAGAAGCGCAGAGCCTGCTCCTCGACGTCTCCGCTGCCGAGCCACCGGACCTCGCCCGTTTCGATGTCGAGGATCCCGGCCCTGAAGTCGCCGGAGCTGTCGCTGTTCACCGCGAGGCGCCGCCCATCCGGGTGCCACGCGACCACGACGTCCTTCGCGCCGGCCTCCGTCCGGAAGATGCGCCGGAGCCCGGTGCCGTCCGGCTGGATGAGGTAGCCGTCCTCGTTCTTGAGGTCCGGCTCCTCGTTCGCCGTGAACGCGATGCGCGTGCCGTCGGGGCTCCACCTGCCGCCGCGGAAGATCGGTGATGGCAGGTCCGTGAGCGGAGCCAGGCCGGACCCGTCCAGCCGCGACCGCCAGAGGCCCAGCTGCCCCGGCTTGCCGGGGGTCTCGGGCCGCGAGCGGTTCGACGCGATCAGGAGCCACTGGTCGTCCGGGCTCACCTCGACCGCGTGGTGCTCGGCGACGCCGCCGCTGGTCAGCGGTCGCACCTCGCTCGTGTCGACGTCGATCACGTAGAGGTCGTGCTGCTCGCTCCCGCCCTCGTCCCGGCCGAAGAAGATCCGCTTGCCGGCACGGTCCCACTCGAATCCCGTCCGGAGGGTGCGCGGGACCTCGCCGTGGCTGACCTGCCGGGTCGCCTTGGTCGTGAGGTCCATGACGTAGAGCTCGATGCGGCCGGTGCGCTCCGAGTAGAAGGCCGCTCGATCGCGCTGATGTGAGAGCTGCGGGAAGTAGAAGCTCGGAAGCCGGGCGAGCTCCGCGAGGTCGATCCGCCCGCGGGCGCGGCGTTCGGTGGTGACGGCCATGGTCACTCTCCCCTTCGCTTGAGTCGGGTCGATGCTAGGACTCGGTCCCGCTCCAGTCGATGCGGCGCTCCACGGTCATGCGGATCACCGGAGCCTCGCCGAGCGGGATCCGCGCGTACTGGCCGTACTTCGCCTCGAGCAGAGCCACCGCGCGGTCCCGCTCCTCACCGCTCTCGAGCACGTCCGCCGTTCCCTCGAGCAGCACGTAGCGCAGCTTCGACCAGTCCTCGTCCCAGAGATCGACGACCACGCTGGCGCGGCCGTTGGTCACGACGTTCCTCACGCGGCGCAGGTGCCGCCAGTCGCCGACCTTCTTCGGCTTGCTGTCGATGGGTGTGTACAGGTGCGGGTGCTCGTAGACGAAGACGATCGGCACGACGTGCGGGCGCGCGTACTGGTCCGACGTCGCGAGGCGCGCTACGCGCGCCGTCGCGAGGAGGTCGTCAGGCACGAGCCGGCGCGAGCGCCCGCAAGCGCGGCAGCAGGTCGCGGCCGACCAGCTCGATCGAGCGCCGCTGGTCGCGGCCGGGCAGGTGGAACACCAGGTGCGTGAAGCCGAGATCGAGGTACGGCCGGACGCGATCGACCACCTCGTCCGGGTCGCTCGACACGATGAACCGGGTGTGCGCGTTGCCGGCCGCCTCGGCCGAGCGGCGCTCCATCTCGCGCGGGTCATCGACGCCGGTCTTGGCCTCTTCAGGGAGCGCGAGTGCCGCCCACTCGCGCGTGTCGGCCAGCGCGCGGTCGCGGTCCGTGTCGTACGAGACCTTCATCTCGATCATCCGCTCGAGGCGCGCGGTGTCCTTGCCCGCTTTCGCCGCGCCGCGCTCCAGTCCCGGAATGAGATCGTCGCGGTACAGCTCCGGCTTCTTGCCGCTGGTCACGATGATCCCGTCGCCGATCTCGCCGGCCATCTGGGCCGCCTTCGGGCCGCCGGCCGCGACGAGGATGGGCACGTGCTCCGTCGGCTTGTCGAAGATCTTCGCCTCGCGCGTCTGGAAGTGGTCGCCCCGGTGCGTCACGTAGTCCTCGCTCCAGAGCTTCCGGATCAGCACGACCGCCTCGCGCAGGCGGTGCTGACGCTCGCGTGTCGCCGGCCATTCGGCAACGGTCACCGGGACCTCGTTCATGGCCTCGCCGGATCCGACGCCCAGGAAGACGCGGCCCGGCGTCAGCACCGCGAGCGTGGCGACCGCCTGCGCCACGATCGCCGGGTGGTAGCGGAAGCCCGGGCTCACGACGCTGGTGCCGAGCCGCGCGCGGCGCGTGCGCTGCCCGATCGCCGCCAGCCAGGCGAACGAGAACGGCGCGTGGCCATCGGTATCGCGCCAGGGATGGAAGTGGTCGCTCACCACGATGGAGCCGAACCCGGCTTCCTCCGCGGCCACGCCCAGCTCGAGGAGGTCGCTCGGTCCGAACTGCTCGGCGGAGGCCTTCCATCCAAGCGTGAGCACGAGGGCCCATCCTAGGCCGCGTGACCATACCGGGGCCGCTCACCGTCTGGCCGGTCACCGGCCTGCCCGAGGTGCGGGCCGGTGACGACCTGGCCGGCCTCATCGCGTCCGCGCTGGACGAGCCCGTTCGCGATCGGGACGTCGTCGTCGTCGCGCAGAAGGTCGTCTCCAAGGCGGAGGGCCGCGTCGTCGCGCTCTCGTCGGTCGTGCCTGGCGAGCGTGCGATCGCGATGGGCAAGGAGGCGAACAAGGACCCGCGCGTGATCGAGCTCGTGCTTCGCGAGTCGCGCTCCATCGTGCGCTGGGAGCGTGGTGTGATCATCGCCGAGACGCACCACGGATTCGTGTGCGCGAACGCGGGCGTGGACCGCTCGAACGCCGGCGCCCCCGACTCGCTCGTGCTGCTTCCGGTCGATCCCGACGCGTCGGCCGGCCGCCTGCGTGAGGCGTTGGGCCAGCGCACCCGCGCCGACGTCGCCGTGGTCGTCACGGACACCTTCGGGCGCGCCTGGCGCGAGGGCCACGTTAACGTCGCCATCGGAGTCGCCGGGATGCCGGCGCTCAAGCGCTACGCGGGGCAGTTCGACCCGGAGGGCTACGAGCTGCGCGTGACCGAGATCGCCCTGGCGGACGAGATCGCGGCCGCGGCGGAGCTCGTCATGGGCAAGCTGGACCGCTGCCCGGTCGCGGTCGTCCGCGGGCTCGAGCTACCCGAGTCGGACGAGACGGCCCAGGCGTACGTACGGCCCAGGGAGAAGGACATGTTCCGGTGAGTATCCTGAGCGCGCTACGGAGGGGGCACTGAGATGAAGATCCGCGCAGCGCTGGTCCAGGCCGCGTGGACCGGCGACAAGGACTCGATGATCCAGACGCACCTGCGCTACATCGAGGAGGCCGCGAAGGGCGGCGCGAAGGTGATGTGCCTTCAGGAGCTCTTCTACGGGCCGTACTTCTGCCAGGTCCAGGACACCAAGTACTACGGCTACACGGAGAGGATCCCCGACGGCCCCACGACCAGGCTGATGCAGGAGACGGCGAAGAAGCACGGCATCGTGCTCATCGTCCCGATGTACGAGGAGGACGGTCCGGGGATCTACTACAACACCGCGGCCGTCATCGACGCCGACGGCAGCTACCTCGGGAAGTACCGCAAGACGCACATCCCCCACGTCAACGGGTTCTGGGAGAAGTTCTACTTCCGCCCCGGGAACATGGGTTACCCCGTCTTCGACACCGCCGTCGGCAAGGTGGGCGTCTACATCTGCTACGACCGCCACTTCCCCGAGGGCGCGCGGGCGCTCGGTCTGAACGGCGCGGAGATGGTGTTCATCCCGTCCGCGACGTCGCGCGGCCTCTCGATGCACCTCTGGGGGATCGAGCAGACCTCGCACGCCATCGCCAACGGCTACTGGGTCGGCACCATCAACCGGGTGGGGAAGGAGACCGAGTTCGGGTCCAACGACTATTACGGCTCCAGCTACTTCGCCGACCCGCGCGGCAAGATCGTGGCGCAGGCCTCGGACACGGAGGAGCAGCTGCTCTGCGCGGACCTGGACATGGACCTGGTGCGGGAGGTCCGCAACACCTGGCAGTTCTACCGCGACCGCCGTCCCGACATGTACGAGCCGTTGGTGAAGCCATAGCGATCGTCGATCTCGACGAGCGGCCGGAGCCGCGCACCAGCGCGAGAGCGACGGACGCGCGTGTGACCCGGCTCACCGTCGCCGTGGGCGCCGGCCTCGTGGTCGCGGCCGTGGCCGCGGTCGGCCAGGGCGCGCCGGACCGGGGAGCCCGCATGACGATCGTGGGGAACGACACCGCGGAGGTAGCGCCGTTCCAGACCACGCCAAGGCCCACGACCTCCGCCGTGCGCGCCGCGGTCCAGGTGATCCCTCGGATGCCGGAGCTCGCGCTGCCTCCCGTCGCCGCGTCGAACGGCGTGTATCTCTCGGCGATCCCGGACTGGCTGCTGAACGACCCGCCATCGGCCCGCTTCCGCGTCGCGGTCGAGGTCCGCGGGAGAGCCGGCCTCGCGACGGCGGATAGGCCGGCCTCGGTCGCGTGGACGGAGGACGGGTTCTGGTACGAGCTCTCCTCGCGACGCATGACCATCGGCGAGCTCATTCACCTCGCGAGCGCGCTGGAGTAGCGCCTATAAGTGGACGAGCGAGGGTCCGGATCTTCACCCCACGGACCCTTCGGGTCCGCGGGGACCCCGGGTACGGCCGGCCCGAGCGAGACAACAAGCAGCGGATGCGCCCTCGCCGGCGAGGCGAGGGAAGAGCAGGAAGGGAAGAACGTGTTCGACCAGGTGAACTGGATCGCGGTCATCGGCGCGGCGTTCGTGGCGTTCATCATCGGCTGGCTCTGGTACGGGCCGCTTTTCGGAAAGCGCTGGATGCAGCTCACCGGCAAGCGCCCGGGCGAGAACATGGAAGGCAGCTGGCTGCCGATCGCGGTCGCCGCGATCATGTCGCTGGTGGGCGCTACAGCCCTGGCGGTCCTGACGACGGCGTTCCCGAATGACCTCTTCACGGCCGCGTTCGTCGCACTCCTGGTCTGGGTCGCGTCCGGCCTGGCGCTGAAGGTGAACGACATGAACTTCGGCGGTCAGCCGGCAGGACTCTTCTACCTCGACTCCATCGGGCATCTGGTCGTCCTCGTCGTGATGGCGGTGATCGTCAGCACGTTCCGCATGTAGCGGCTCGCAGGGGAGGAGGAGGGGTTTTGAAGACCCTCATAGAGGGCGGGACGGTCGTCACGGCGAGCGATACGTACAGGGCCGACGTCCTGATCGACGGCGACAGGATCGCGGCCGTCGGGAAAGACTTGAGGCCCGGCGGGGCCAAGCGGATCGACGCTTCGCGGAAGTACGTCATCCCCGGCGGCATCGACGTGCATACACACATGGAGCTGCCGTTCGGCGGCACGTTCGCCTCCGACGACTTCCACACCGGGACTGTCGCGGCGGCGTTCGGCGGCACGACCAGCATCGTGGACTTCGCGGTCCAGGGGCTCGGCGAGCCCCTCGAGAAGGCGCGCGACGCCTGGCTGGGGAAGGCTCGGGGCAAGGCCGTCATCGACTACGGGCTGCACATGATCGTCCGCGACGTGAGCGACAGGGTCCTCCGCGAGATGCAGTCGATGGT
Source organism: Candidatus Limnocylindria bacterium (assembly GCA_050692015.1). Taxonomy (GTDB): domain Bacteria; phylum Chloroflexota; class Limnocylindria; order P2-11E; family P2-11E; genus GWC2-70-10. The sequence continues at coordinate 27,920 of JBOGTE010000005.1, read as the reverse complement.
CAAGGACGGCGTGTCGAGCTTCAAGCTCTTCATGGCCTACCCGGGCGTGTTCATGGTGGACGACGCCGCGATCTTCAAGGCGCTCGTGCGCTCCGCCGAGGTCGGCGGCCTCATCTGCATGCACGCCGAGAACGGCGGCGTGATCGACGTCCTGGTGAAGAAGGCGCTCCGCGAGAAGAAGACCGAGCCCAAGTGGCACGCCCTGACACGCCCGCCGGAAGCCGAGGGTGAGGCGACGGGCCGAGCGTTCAAGCTCGCCGAGATGGCCGGCGGCGTGCCGCTCTACGTCGTCCACCTCTCGGCCTCGCACGCCCTCGAGCAGGTGAAGCTCTTCCGCGACCGCGGCCTGCCCGCGTACGCCGAGACGTGCCCCCAGTACCTATTCCTTTCCCAAGAGAATTACGAGGAGCCCGGCTTCGACGGCGCCAAGTACGTCATGTCGCCGCCGCTCCGTCCCAAGTGGCACCAGGACGAGCTGTGGAAGGGCCTGGCGCGCAACGACCTTCAAGTGGTCTCGACAGATCACTGCCCGTTCTGCATGAAGGAGGGCTTCCAGGGCCTGCCCAAGCAGAAGGAGCTGGGCAAGGGCGACTTCTCGAAGATCCCGAACGGCGCGCCCGGCGTCGAGACGCGCATGGTGCTGCTCTACGACGGCGGCGTGCTCGGCGGGCGCATCACCCTCAACCGCTGGATCGACCTGTGCTCGACCACTCCCGCGAAGATCATGGGCATGTTCCCGAAGAAGGGGACGATCGCCGCAGGCAGCGACGCGGACATCGTGGTCTGGGACCCGAAGGCCACGCAGACGCTATCGGCCAAGACCCATCACATGCGCGTGGACTACAGCCCCTACGAAGGCCGCAAGGTGAAGGGCAGGGCCACGACGGTGCTCTCTCGCGGCGAGGTGATCGTTGAGAAGGACAGGTTCCTCGGCAAGAAGGGTCGCGGCAAGTTCATCAAGCGCGGATCCCCGCTGCTGCAGACCTGAACGAGGGTCCGGCGGCCCGCCCGCGTCAAGCCGATGCCGCTATACGATGTCACTACATGCTGGGGTGGGGGAGCGAAGCGAACACATGGCGTTGAGGGCGTCGAAGCGGTCGAAAGCGCATGAGGTCCCGGCGATGCGGGAGCTCATGGAGCGGCGTGGCCTCTCGGTCGCGGAGCTCGCGGAGCGGTCCGGTTACACGGTGGAGCACATCCGCCGGGTGATGCGCGGTGATCATCCAGGATCGAAGCGGCTCCACGTCCAGATGGAGGCTCTCCTCGGCGGCAAGTACCGAGTGGGCGGTCAGCTCACCTGGGACGAGAAGCTCCTCCCGCACGGCGTCTGGGGGAACAACGACCTCGAGACGGTCGTGAAGGCGCAGGGGATCACGAAGCCGCAGCCGTGGCCGAAGTCGCGTCCAGCGGAGATCGATGACGACGCGATGGAAGCATTCGAGCGCGCCATCGCGGAAATGCGCCGTGAGGGCCGCGAGCGCGCTCGCCACGAGCACGAGGAGCACAAGGGGTCGCAGGAGAGATAGCGGTCGCGCCGGCGCCCACCATGTTGTGCGACACGACGATCGTCTCATCGATCTTCGGCGTGGACGGCCGCGCCCGACTGATCGAGATGCATCGGTCGAGCGCCGTCCGCGCCGTCTCGGTGATCACCGTTGGCGAGGTGCGGTTCGGTCAGATCCGCGCGCGCTGGGGTCAAGAGCGGCGACGGGCTTTGGACGACCATCTGAGGACCTACGTAGCACTGGCCATCGACGAGTCCGTGGCGGACGTCTGGGCGCGCCTGCGGCAGCGCTGCCTCGAGCTTGGTCGAGCCAAGAGGGACAACGATCTCTGGATCGCGGCCACGGCGAAGCGGTACGGCCTTCCGCTCGCGACGCTCGATCGCGATCATCACGACATTCCCGGGATCACTGTGATCCGGGATGACGGCAGCGAGGTCACGACCCCCGAGTAGGGTCAGGCGACCGCGGCGGGGCGCAGCTCCTTCAGGGCGGGGATGATCTCTCGGCCGTAGGCCTGCAAGACACCTTCCTCGTCGCCGCTCATCAGGTAGACGTTGAACTGCGTCACGCCGACCGCGGCGAGCGCGCGCAGCTTGGCGATGTGATCGTCCACGTCGCCGATGACGCAGAAGCGGTCCACGGACTCGTCGTCCACGAACGCCGCGTTCGAGGAGCCCGACTCGGCGTGGTGCTGGTAGTCGTAGCCCGGCCGGTTCCGGACGTATGCCGTCAGGTCGGCGGGCAGGGACGACTCGCCGTAGCGGCGGACGAGGTCCACGACGTGGTTGCTTACCAGGGCGGGGAACCAGCGCACGCGCTCGCGCACCTCGGCGCGCTTCCCGACGTGCGCGGGGGCCGCCGACATGATGCGGATGGCGCTCGGCTCGCGGCCGGCCTTCCTGGCGCCGTCGCGCAGCAGGCCGACGCACCAGCCGACGAGGCTCGGGTCCGCGAGCTGCACGATCGCCCCGTCGGCGACCCGTCCGGTCACCTCGAGGGCCTTGGGCCCGTAGCCGGCGACCCAGGCCGGCAGGTCGTACGGCTCCGCCCAGTCGAAGCGGATGCGGGTGCCGTCGTGGTCCACCTCGCGCCCCTCGCACAGGTCTCGGATGAGGACGGTCGCGTGCTCGAGCTCCGCCAGCGTCGTCGGCTTCTTGCCCATGACCCGCCGCGCGCTGTCGCCGCGGCCGATCCCGAGGTCCATGCGGCCCTTGGAGAGGAGCTGCAGGACCGCCAGGACGCTGGCGGTGACGCTCGGGTCGCGCGTCGCCGGGTTCGTGACGCACGTCCCCAGCCGCATGGCGTCGGTGTTCTGCGCCATCAGGGTCAGGAGCGGGTAGGGCTCCTTCCAGAGGACGTGGCTGTCGAAGATCCAGCCGTAGGCGAAGCCGTTCCTCTCTGCCAGCCTCGCCAGTGAGACGACCCGCTCGAGCGAGAGGTCGGGCTTGAGGGTGAAGCCGAACTCCATGAGGCGGGCGAGTCTAGGCCAGCGGATCGCGGCGAAAGCGAAAGCCCCGCCCGATGGGCGGGGCCTTCAGCCGCAGGGGAACTGGTCGGTCGATCTGCGTTATGGCCTGCCCGGCGTCGCCGGCCGGCCCGGTGAGGCCGGAGCGCGACCAGCGCCGCTGGCCTCGCCCTCTTCTTCGTTGTCCTCGTCCTCTGACTTCTCGTCCGCATCCTCGTCGTCGGCGTCATCCTCGTTGTCGGAGCCGTCGCCGCCGCGTGCGTCGCCGGAGCGGCCGGGGCTCTCGGGACGGCCAGGGCTCTCGGGACGGCCGTTCTCGTCGCTGTCCTCGTCCGAGTCTTCCTCGTCCTCGTGGTCGCCGTCCTGGTCCTCGTCTTCGTCTTCGTTAGCGTCCTCGTCATCTTCGCCGTCGTCGTCGCCCCGACCGTTCTCGTCGGCGCCACGCTGGCGGATCCGCTCCATCGCGTTCTCGAGCCCGCTCCTCGAGCGCTCCATCGCGTTCGTGATCGACTCGCGGGCACGCTCGTTCTCGACGTTGTCGAGGGCCGTCTGCAGCGCGTCCTGCTGCCGCTCGAGGTTCCGCTGGAGACGGCTCAAGACGTGATCGACGACGTCTGCTTCGGTGCGAGCCTCGCTCGCCTCGTCGCTGTCCTCGTCCTCGTTCTCGTTCTCGTCGTTCTCATCCTCCAACTCGGCGAGGTCCTCATCGAGCTGCTCCTGGATGTCGGCGATCTTCTCGGCCGCCTTGGCCAGAGCGTCCTGCATCTGCTCTGTGAGCTCGGCCGCGCGTTCCGCGTCGCCGTCGGCCAGCATCTCGGCCGCCTCCGCAAGGCGGTTGTCGGCGATCTTCGCGAGGACCGCCGCCTTCTGTGCCTCGTCGAAGGCGATGAACTCCTCCCAGCCGTCCAGCAGGTGCTGGACGAAGAAGAGGGGGCTGTCCGGGTCGAAGATGGATGTCGATGAGAGCGGCTCTTCCTCGGTCTGCGCGGCCGCGCCGCCGACCATCCCGAGCGAGAGCGCCGCGGTAAGCATGAGCGTGAGTACGCGGTTCATTGGTCCTCCTCCGCGGCCCGGTCGGCCGCTTGAAGGGATAACGACGCTCCTGTACCGGACGTTGACCGTTGTGGTGTCAGCAAGGTATCCAGCACGCGTGGACCCCGAGGCGCCGGCCATTCCCTCCGGCCCCAACGCTGCCCAGGTCCCTGGCGTTCCCCAGACAGATGTGGACCGCGGCGACGCGGAGCTCGCGAGGAGCGCCGCGGCAGGCGACGCCGCCGCGTTCGGCGTCCTGTACGACCGCCACTTCACGGCGGTCTACCGGTACGCGCTGGCACGTGCGTCGGATCGAATGGAGGCAGAGGACGTGACGAGCGAGACGTTCACACGCGCACTCCGTTCCCTGCCCCGCTACGAGCCGCGGGCGCCGTTCGCCGCGTGGCTCATCCGGATCGCGCGCAACGCGATCGTCGATCGATCGCGCCGAGACACGCGGCGGGACGCGCGCGAGCGTGCCGTGGCACGAGCCGCGTCGGTCGATCCCGAGGCGCACGCGCTGGCGCGCGGCGAGGCACGCGAGCTGCGCGCAGCCCTCGAGCGCCTGAGTGACCTCCAGCGCGACGTCCTCACCCTGCGCTTCTTCGCGGACCTCTCGACCGAGGAGATCTGCGCGGCCCTCGGCAAGGGTCCGAGCACGATCCGGGGCATTCAGCACCGCGCGCTCGCGGCGCTGCGCCGCGAGCTGGCGGCCGGCGCATGAGCACGGTGGATCCCGTGGACGAGCGCTACGCGCGCGAGCTCTTCGGGCGCCTCAGCGTGGAAGAGCGCCCTGGGTTCCGCGACGACCTGCGCTCGCGGATTCTCGCGCAGGTGGGCCCGGTCGCGCGCACGCGGCGCGTCGCGCCGTGGTGGAACCTGCGCGTGCCGCGCGCGGCGCTCGCGGCCGTCGCCGTCGCGGCGATGCTCGTCAGCGGCAGCGGTCTCGCGGCCGCCGGGAGCCTCCCGGGCGAGCCGCTCTTCGCGGTGAAGCGCGCCGCGGAAGAGGTCGTGCTCGCGTTCGCCTTCGACGACGCTACGCGCGTCGAGCGGCTGGCCGATCAGGCATCCGCGCGGCTGGCCGAGCTGGAGCGCGCCACCGGCGCGCGGGCGAAGGCGGCCGCGGCGCTCGAGTCCGGCCGAAGCGTCGAGCGGCTCAGCCAGGCGGCGACGGACCTCGACGCACGCGACGGCGACGCTGGGGCGATCGCCCGTGCGGCCCAGACCCTCCAGCAGGCGGCCGACGTTCTGCGCGCGGTCGAGAGCACGCTGCCCGCCGAGGCCCAGGAGGGCATCCGCCGCGCTATCGAGGCCGCGGGTGGCGCGGAGCGCGGGCCGCGCAACGATCCGAGCGCTTCGCCCACAGGCGCACCCGGCGCGGCTCCGGCGACTCCGGATGCGCGGCCCTCCGCCGCGCCGACGCCGAAGGGTCCACCCGCGACGCTGCCCGGACGGAGCGAGCCAGGGCGCCCCGCGACCGCGCCGACCGGCCCGCCCACCGGGCGACCGGCCTCGGGTCCGCCGTCTCCGCCCCGTCCTTCGCCGGCGAGGCCGTCCCCGCCCGCTACCGGTCCCTGACCCCGGCCTGGCGGCCTACGACCCCGTGAACGTGGTCGGCGCGAGCACTGGTGACGGGCAGTTCACCACGAAGCCGTTCGGATGCGTGTCCGGGAGCCCGTTGAAGCGCTCCAGCTCCCCGGCGCTGACCAGCTCTTCCAGCTCCTGCTGCGAGCGCACGACGCGGGCCATCGCGGGGTCGTTCCACTGGACCGCGAAGTGGTCCCAGAACGGGCTCCACGCGGGCTCGCCGGCGTTGGTGTTGAAGATCGCCGGCTGGAAGCCCATCACCCCGGGACCTTCGAGCCCGTTCAGGAAGATCGTGATCGGCGCGGTGGCGCCGACCTCCTTCAGCATCTGGGTCGGTCCCGAGCCGACGACGCCCATCATCGGCGCCATAGGGACCGCCGACGTGTCGGTGACGATGTAGCGGCTGCCGGGGAAGCACTCGTGGAGCTTGAAGGTGACCTCCCCGCCCGAGAGGTCGGGCTCCTCGATGAGCGGACCCTTCCCGAGCGGCTCGGCGAGGTCCGGATCGGCCGCCAGCCCGCTGTCGGGCCAGCGCACGAGCGGGTAGTTCACGAACACGTTCGTCATCTCGACCTCCGCCGTCCCCTGGGACTCGGCGTCCTTGACGGCCTGGACGGAGCGCAGGTCCTTGGCCGTGCCGGTCACCCGGTGGACCCGGAAGGCGGGGGTGTACTCGGGGCGGTCCGGCACCGTCGAGAAGACCGGCGGCTCGGCGTCATCCCCGAACAGGTATAGGTCGCCGAACGAGCCGGGCGCGTTGAGCATCGAAGCCATCAGCGGGACGAACACGAGGCCGTTCTCGTTCGCGAAGGCCTGCTCGGAGGCATCCGTACGGATGAAGTGGACGTCCTCGCCGTCGAACGAGCCCTTGTGCAGCCGCAGCGTCACGGACCCGAACGGGCCCTCCCAGCGGCCGTCGGGGGCGAGGGTGAAGTCCAGGGTGTCGCCGACGATCTTCTGCCCGGCGGGACTGGGCGACGCAAGCGGGCTGCGGCCCGCGGTGGGAGCGGAGGCCCCCGGCGCGCACGCGGCGAGCGCCGTTCCGGCGACCCCTACCGATGCGAGCTGCAGCACCCGGCGACGCGTCATGAGCTGCTCAGGGGTCAGCAGACGTGACATGTCGGTCCCTCCACTTCCGCGACTCGAGGACGCATCACAGCAAACGCCGCGCCGACCCTGGAGGATCCCAGCTCGGATGTGCGCTATTGCTCTCGGATCCGCAAAGTCGTTTCGCAGCCACGGCAGGCTGCCAGGAGCCTGCACGTACAGAGAAGGGGCCGCACGCCCGCGAGTCCTACACGGCCGCCGGTGCTGCCTCGAGGAGCGTCGTGCGCTCGATGCGCCGCAGGCTGTAAGCGAGGCTCGCCAGCAGCAGCGCGGCCGCGACCGGCACCACGAACGGAACGATGGCGATGACGGCGCCCGCGAACGTCCCGCCGACGAGCAGCAGGATGGTCGGAGCGCAGCACGAGAAGCTGGCGAGGAAGCTGGGCAGGACCCCCGCGGCCCACCAGGCGCGCCGCTCGCACGCGGCCGGAGGCCGGACGGCCGCCTCGACGCTCACCGCGGCGTTCATGCCGATCAGGCCCCCCAGCAGCGCGGCCGTGAGCAGGACCGGCGCGCTCGGTGAGATCACCAGCGCGTCCGTCAGGTACAGCACGAACACGGGATCGAGCCACCGCGCGATGTGGCCCAGGGACAGGTCAGGCGCGACGATGAGCAGCGGGAGCGTGCCGAAGCGCGAGAAGCCGGCCGCCGGCTCGAACACGATCGCCTTCGCGACGAGCAGGTAGAGGCCGGCATACCCGAGGAGGCCCACCGCCGCCACGATCCACGCTCGAGGCACCGCAAACGTCCACCGGACCGCGGTCATGTCACCGCCGTGTTCGGGTGGAACCTCACTCGAGCACCGCCGTCTCAGGGTTGAAGGCGTACCACGCGAACCACATCACGTCGTAGGCGACGAGCGGCTCGGTGGTGTCGCGGTCGAGGACGCTTACCGCGTCGAGCTCCTCGTCATACAGCGCCACGATCTTGCGGCTGCCGACCTCGGCGCTCGCCTCTCGGCGCTCCGCCATCTCGGCCTTGGGAATGGCCAGCGCCGCGCCGTTCTCCCGGACCCCGACCACGACCTTCTTCTGGAGGAAGCGGTCGTCCTGGTGGCGCACCGGGAAGATGATGCCCTCCTCCGTGTCGTACGAGCCGTAGGGCGAGACGCCGTACGACCGCGCGTGGCCGGTGTCGGTCGAGAGCACCAGGCCGTCCGGATGCTTCCGCTTCCAGCGCCCGAACGTGGTCGTGACGGCACCCGTCAGCTCGCGCAGGCGCTCGCCCTTGCGGTCGCCGCGCACGGCCGTGGCGAAGAGCTGCGGCCACATGCTGTCGGTGGCGCGGTCGTACATCACGAGGTTGCTGTTGTAGAGCTGCCCGCTCGTCCCGAACGTCGTCGTGGTGCCGTCCGCCAGGACGCCGGAGAAGACGAGCGTCGAGCCCGTGAGCGGGCAGTAGGTGATCGCGATGGGCTTGCCTTCCGCTGTCTCGTTCACGATCTCGTGCCAGACGGTGATCATCCGCGGATATGCCCGCGGCTCGCCGTCGATGGTGAACGCATCCACGACGTCGTCGTCATTCCACTGCGCTGAGGCCTCCGCCAGCGAGATGTACTGCGGCTTCTCGATCGGCGGGATGCCGTCCGGCGGCGGACCACCGGACATGATCAGCTCGGAGATCGCGTCGAGCTCGTCGGGCGCTCCAGTGGCCGCTCCCGTCGGGCGCGAGGTCGGCAGGGCGATCCCCGCACCACCTCCACACGCTGCCGCGAGCGCCGCCGCCGAGGCGATCAGGAACGGACGTCTGCGCATCTTCATCTGCCTCTCCTAACAACCTAGAACGGCCGGTGGGGGGCGGTGCTTCCCCAGGTGTGACCTACCGCACTGGGCCGTCGCGAACGCGCGACGGGATCGTGTCGGTCGGCGCGCCAGGGGCGTTCCGCAAGGGAGGTCGAAGTGGAGGAACGCCAGCGGCACGCCGCCTAGGCACCTGCTTGCGATGGGAGTGGACCGGGCGGCCGTCGGAGGGCCGCCCGGTCCGAAGGGAAGGGACGATCGGCTAGATCGCGACGAGCTCCTCGCTCCTCGCCCGGACCCACGCGACCACGAGACCGGCCTCCATGGGGCGCGCGATGCCGTAGCCCTGGAGCCGGTCGATACCGAGCGCGGTCAGGTGCCGCCGGGTGCGCGCCTCCTCGACCCCCTCGGCCACGACCTCGAACCCGAGCATGTGCGCGAGGTCGAGGGTCGCGCGCACTATGGCCTCCGCGTTCGAGTCGCTCCACATCGCGGACACGAACGAACGGTCGATCTTCACCTCGTCGGCGGCGAGCCTTCGCAGGTACGCGATCGAGGAGTACCCGGTCCCGTAGTCGTCGATCGAGATGCCGACGCCAAGCTCACGGAGGCCCCGGATGGTCGCGATGGCCCGGTCCTGGTCGGCCATGAGGGCGCTCTCGGTGATCTCGAGGATGAGCCGCTCGCCCGCGAGGCCTTCGCGCGCCAGGGTCTCGCGGACGCAGTCGACCAGACGGGAGTCGAACAGACTCCGCGCCGAGATGTTCACCGCGATGCGCAGGTCCTGGCCCTCCGCCCTCCACGCCCGCGCATCCCGTACCGCCGTGGCGATCACCTTTACGGTGAGCCGGGTGATGAGCGCGCTGCGTTCGGCAAGCGGTATGAATTCGCCGGGAGCGAGCATCCCTCGGGTGGGGTGCTGCCACCGGAGGAGAGCCTCCGCCGCGACGACCCGGCCGCTCTGGGCGTCGATCTGCGGCTGGTACAGGACCACGAGCTCGTCCCGGTCGATGGCCGCGGTGAGCTCCGCCATCAGCCCAAGGCGGTCGGCATGGCCTTCGTCCTGGTCTTCCGCGTACGCGACGTAGGAGCCCGAGCCGCGCTTGGCCACGTACATGGCGACGTCAGCCCGCCGGAGGAGCGTTTCGGCATCGCGACCGTGCTCAGGGGCGGACGCGATGCCGATGCTCGCGCCGATGGTGAGCGGCTGGTCCTCGATCACGAAGGGACGCTCGACGGCGCGAAGCAGCCTGCCGGCGACCGCCGCCGCCATCGCCGGCGTGGTGGCCGGCAGCAGCACCCCGAACTCGTCGCCGCCCAGGCGCGCGAGGGTGTCGCCGGCCCGCAGCTCCGAGCGGAGGTGCGGCCCGACCTCCCGAAGGAGAAGGTCCCCGATGTGGTGCCCGAACGTGTCGTTCACTTCCTTGAAGTGGTCGAGGTCCATCAGCAGGAGGGCCACGCCGGTCCCGTCGCGGTGGGACACCGCGAGAGCCTGGCGGACCCGGTCGTTGAACAGCACGCGGTTCGGCAGGTCGGTGAGCGTGTCGTACAGGGCGAGGTGCTCCGCGTCCTTCAGGGCGGCGACGGCGGTCGCGCGGGAGGCGCGCAGCGTCCGGGCGAGCACGAGGACCAGCCCCGCCAGCCCGTACACGAACGGGATCTGTATCGCCGCGTCGCGTAGCGGGATCGGGTGAAGTACGACACCCGCGACAGTCCCGAGCGTCGCGACAACGAGCCGCAGGGCGGCCGGCCGCGGGTCGAGCAGGAAGGCCTGGAGGACCAGGACGATGGCTACTCCGTGAGAGAACGCGAGCGGCTCGAGGAGGAGGCCGGCGGCCAGCAGCGCGACGAGCAGGACATCCAGGCCGCGAAGCAGCCCAGCCGCGGCCAGCCGCTCGAAGCGGAGATCCGATACACCCACCAGTGACGGAAACGGTACCCGGAGGAGCTTCTTCCCACCGCGATGAGGGCGCGACCGGTCGGACGCCGGATCGTGATTCATCGCACACGGGCCGGGCCGAGGTCGATCTCAGGCCCCACGGGCGCGCTCCGTCAGGCGCTGCTCGTCCAGGACCTCGACGCGCCGCTGGCCGCCCCGCAGGATGCCCTCGCGCTCCCACGCCGCGATCTGACGCGACACACTCTCCCGCGAGGCGCCGATCATCTTGGCCAGGTCCGCCTGCGGGATCCCGCGGACCTCGATCCGGCCGGCGTCGCGCTTCGCCACGCGCAGCAGCAGTTCGGCCAGTCGCTGCCCCACGGGCTCGGTCGCGGTGCGCTCCACGGTCTGCTCGAGCTCGAAGATCTGCCGGGCCAGGAGCGTCATGAGGCGAGCCGCGAGGCGCGGATGGGTGGCCATCGCGGCGAGGAACTGTCCCGCCGGCGCCTCGCAGACGATGACCTCCTCGACCGCGACGACCCTCTGGTGCCGCTCCACCGCCCCGAAGAAGGCCGAGGTCCCGAAGATCTGGCCGGGGCCTAGCGCGGCGACCGCCACCCCATCGCTCACCACTTCGACCCGGCCCTGCTTCAGGAGGTAGACGCGGTCGCCCGCCGGCCGCACGACGACGTCCTCGCCGACGTGGCAGGCCCGGTCGCGCATGAGCTCCGCGAGCCGGTGCATCTGCGTGTCCGACAGGCCTTCGAACAGGTCCAGCCGCCGGAGGTACCAGAGCTTGTCCGGCACGTCTACTCCTTCCCGTCTCCGTCGAGATGCTCGTACGTCCCCGGGTGGAGCGGAAGCCCGAAGCTCCTGGCGCGCTCGAGCATGTTGCCCTCGAGCTGGCCCCCGAGACCGTCCACGACCCGGTTCATGAACGCGAAGAGCGCGGCGTTGATGGCGATGTCTCCGATCGCGGCGTCCGAGAAGCCCGCGCGCCGGAGCTCCTCCACGTCCTCGCGCTCGACCTTGGCCGGATCCAGCGTCAGCTTGCGGACGTAGCGCAGCATCGCGCGGTCGCGGTCATCCACCGGCGCGCTGTCGATGTCGCCGCGTATCAGCGCCGCCGCGAGGAGCTCGTCCTTCGTGAGTCGACCGACCCACGCCCCATGGGCGAGCACTCAGAAGGTGCAGTCGTTCAGCGCCGAGGTGAGGGCGGCGATCATCTCGCGCTGCGCTCGGGTCAGGTCCGAGGCGCCGAAGCGAACGGCCGTGTTGAGCTGCTCGACCGCGAGGAGCGCGCCGGCGTTGTTGGTGAAGACCTCGTACGGCGTGAACATGCGGCCCCGCTCGATCTTGTGGCGCTGGAAGAACTCCTCGAGGGGGCCGCTCGCCTCCTCGGCCGGGACGGTGCGGATCCAGGGCATGGGGTCCACCTCCGCGTGACGCTCGTCACATCCTGCAACACCGCGGGTCGCGCGTCGATAGGATCCGGTGTCGTGAGCGGAACGGCCTACCTCGACCTGCTCGACTACCGCAGGCGCGTCTTCGCCGTCTACGAGGAGGTCCGGCGGATCGGCGCGACGGACCCGGCCGCGGCGCACGAGCGATGGCGCGCCGTGCGCGACGATCTCTTCGGGCGGCACCCGCAGTCCGCGCTCGCGCCCGAGGACCGCCAGGCCTTCCGCGGCCTGCGCTACTTCCCGTACGACCCGCGCTTCCGCTTCGCCGCGCCGCTCGTTGCGGAGCACTCCGGTGAGCGGTTCGAAGTCCAGTCCAGCACGGGCGAGGCGATGTGGCTCCGGCGGGTCGGGCGGGTCGAGCTGCCGATCGGGGTACTGCCGGTCTTCTGGATCGACGTGTACGGCGGCGGCATCTTCGTACCCTTCCGCGATGCCACCTCCGGGAAGGAGACGTACGGCGGCGGGCGCTACGTTCTCGACACCGTGAAGGGCGCGGACCTTGGCTCGACGGATGACGGCGATCTGATCGTCGACCTGAACTTCGCGTATCACCCTTCCTGCCACTACCACCACCGCTGGTCGTGCCCGCTCGCGGGCGCGGACAGCCGGCTGGAGACCCGGGTCGAGGCCGGCGAGATGTCGTGGAACTCCGGGTAGGACGCGGCTTCGTTCGGCTCAGGCGACCACGAGCGTCTGCGGGTGGAACGCGTGCCACGCGAACCAGAAGACCTCGGGACCGGGGACCTGTTCGAGCCTCTCGCCACCGAGCTCTCCGCCGATGGCGATGCCCATGTAGCTCCAGCGCGACCCCGTCTCCCGGTCGGTCGCCCCCGCCGGATATGGCTCGAGCGTGAGCTCTCTGGGACCGGCCTGCGCCCGGAACACGCGCACGGCCTGGAGCGCGGCGTCGGCGATCGCGACGTGCGCCCGGCCGCCGACCTCGAACATGATCACGCCCCGCTCGAGCGCGGCGGCCTTGTCTACCGCGGCCGCCGCGTCGCCGCTGGTGACCCCATAGAAGACGTGCTTCGGGGCGAAGCGGTCGTCGCCTTTCGGGACCGGGAAGAGCAGCGTGCCGTCGCGGTCGTACTCGCTTCCGTACGGCCAGCTCCCGTACGGACGAAGGCTGCCGGTCAGGGTCGTCAGGACGAGGGTCCTCGGGAAGCGCGCCCTCCAGCGGCCCAGCGTCGTGGTCACGGCGAGCGGCAGCTGGTGCAGCTTCTGGCCCTTGCGCGGTCCGCTGACCGCGACACCGAGGAGCTGCGGCCAGAAGCTCGTGCTCTCCCGGTCGAACATCACCAGGTTGCTGTGTAGGATCCGGCCGCTCACGCCGAACGTGCTCCCGACGTCACCGGCGAGGCGGCCGGAGAAGACGAGGGTCGAGCCCGTGAGCGGGCAGTACGTGATCGAGACCGGCTCCCCGGCGAAGCTCTCGTTCACGACCTCGTGCCAGACCGTGATGAAGCGGGGATACGCGTGCGGCACACCACCCGGCGCGACGAGAGCGTCGACGAGGTCATCGTCGCTGCCGAGCCCCACGTGCGGCGTGAAGACGGTCCGCGGGAGCTGTTCGGCACCGACCACGTCGTAGAAGGGATGGTCGATCGCCGGTATCCCGTCGAGGCGCTGGCCCCCCTCGACTATCGCGGCGGCGATCGCGTCCAGGTCCGGCGGTCCGGGGGCCGGCTCGCGCGCCGGCAGCGCCCGGCAGCCGTACGCCGCCGTCGCCGCGAGCGTCATGCCGAGGAGGCCCCTGCGTCGCACGGTCGGTATCCGCTATGCCTTCGCGACCGGTCTCGCGGGCGTATCACGTCGCGTGCGCACGTCGCCACGAACGTCGTGGCGTGCCACGAAGTGAGATAGCGCACAGCTCGGGGCAAGAGCCGATCGAAGCGAGCTGCTACGGGGTAGGGTCGTCGCCGGCGTTCGATGACCACGACGACCGATGCGTACGCCCAGCCGCCGGGTCCTGGTCACAGGGGTCTCGGCCCCAGCCTGCCCGGCCGGGCGATCGCTCTGACCGTCGCCCTGTCGCTCGGCGCATGCGCCGGCGCGGGCGCGCCGCCGCCCCCTGAGGCGTCCGCTACCGCGTCCCCGTCGGCGGCTCGGAGCCCGACCGCCTCTCCCCGCCCGACGGGGACGGACGTCGGCGTCATGCTCGAGACGACCGTCACCGCGGACCAGATCGAACTGATGATCCCCGACGCCGTCGGTCGAGGCGAGCGCGCTGTCGTTAGGGCTCGGACTGCCCCGAGCGCGGAGTGCTTCATCGACGTCACATCGACCTCCGGTGCCAGGGTCGCCGACCTCCGGTCGAAGTACGCCGACGGTGTGGGCGAGGCTTCCTGGTCGTGGACGGTGGACGAGACCGCAGCGGCCGGCGAGTGGCTCGTCGAGGTCACCTGCACCACGGCGAGCGGGATCCGTGCTGTCGCGACCGGGACGCTGCTCGTTCGCTGACCCGCGGCCAACGAGGCGCTCGGACCCCTTCGCGAGGCTGTCGATAGACCGCTCACTCACGGGCGGTCGCCGATGACGGTCGCGTATCCCAGCGCACCGCTCGCGAGGGCCGAACGCGCCTCCTTGACGAGCTCGAGCCCGACCGAGACGTCCGCCGCGCGCGCCGGCTCGAGCAGCCGGGCGAGCCGGAGCCGGCCTTCGATGCGCTCGACCAGCGCCGTCAGCGCATCGTCGTGCCGCTCGGCGCTCTCGACCGCGACCCCGGCGTCCTCGAGTAGAAGGACGAGGTCGGCCAGGGTCCGCGCTCCGGCAACGCAGGCGACGTGCGCCTCGAGCGTGCGCAGCCGCTCGGGCAGCCTCGGCGGGTCCGCGACCACGTCGGAGAGGGCGAGACGGCCGCCCGGCCGCAGTACCCGGACGAGCTCGCGGGCGGCGGCGGCCGGATCCGGGAACGTGCAGAGCGCGCACTCGCAGAGGACGCCGTCCACCGTCCCATCGCCGATGGGCAGCGACTCGGCGTCGCCTCGAACGAACGCGGCCCTGGACGCCGGGCCGAGCGCGGCCGAGTGGCCGCGCGCATCCGCGAGGCTTTCGCTCGAGAGGTCGATCCCGATCGCGAGCGACCCCGAGCGCGCCGCGGCACGCACGGTGCTCCTGCCGGGACCGCAGGCCACGTCGATCACGGTGCTCCGCGGCGAGAGCGCGAGGGAATCGACGAGCCGCTCGGTGAGCTCGGCGCCACCCGGATGCAGCGTGTCGCCTAGGAGGAAGCGGGCGGCCCCGCTGGCGTAAGCGGAGGCGCAGCGGCACTTGAGCTCGTAGGCGGTCACGCTCACGGCTCGGTCGCCTCGCCGCCAGCCCGACGGAGACGCCAGACGACGTGTCCGGCGACGAGCAGGAGCCCGCCGATACCGGCGATCGCCGCTCGGCGTGCCCACGCGGCGCTCTCCTGGTACGTGGGATCGTCCTCCAGGATGACGCTGAGCGCCGTACCGACGATGGGGGTGTACCCGACCGCGGTCGTCCCGCCCGGCCGGGCGACGAGGCCGACGCCGTACTCGCCCTCGGCCGCGTGCCGGTAGCTCTCGTCCTGGACTGGAGCGCATCCCGGACCGCGATCGTCGGCGAGCACCTCCGTCGAACCGACCTCGAGCAGCGCCAGGCGGACCGGCTGCTGCGCCGCGGAGCGCGCCCGCTCCACCGATCGGTCCGGGTCGATCGCGACAGCCACCCATCCGCGACGGCCGATCCCCGTGGCTACGACCGCGTACGCCTTCCCGTCCACGCAGAAGGACGCGTAGGTCGCGGCCTCGAACGCGTCGTAGAGTCCGGGGTCGCCGACGAGCGCGACCGTGTTCCCTGGACTCGTTGCCGCGTGAAGCGCCTTCGCTTCCGGGAAGACCTCCTGGAACGTCGTGAAGTTCGTGGAGAAATGTTCGGAGCGCGCGTTGAGCGCCGCGAGGACCGTGTCCCTGCTCGCCGCGAGATCGTTCAGCGCGAGCTGCGGGGTCAGCGTGTCCTCGCCGATGGAGAAGCTCGCAGCGGCGAGATCGCGATACATGTCGTCGATCCGCCGCTGGTCCGTACGTGCGGTATCGAGCACCAGTAGCACCGCGGTCGCGGCTATCGCCAGCATCGCGAGCGCACGGCCGGAGATGCGGCGGCTGAGCTCCCAGCCGGTGCGGAGCCATCGCCTCATGGGTCCATCATCCCGCGCTGCGCGGATGGATACCGCCCCGACTTGTGAGCGTTCGCACAGGTCTTGGAATGCGGCGAGCCATGTCCTCGTTCACGGACTCAGATGCCGAGCGCTGTGTGCGAGCACGTCCCCGACGCGGTCGCCGAGCCCCAGGCGGACCAGTGCCAGGAGTGCGCCAGCCGCCACAGCTTGCGGCTCTGCTCGACCTGCGGCCACGTCGGCTGCTGCGAGTCTCAGCAGAGCCACGGCCGGAAGCACGCGCTCGAGGCAGGCCATCCCGTGATCCTCAGCCTCCCGCTGAGCGGCCGCTCTTTCATCTGGTGCTACGAGCACAACGACTACGTC
The DNA here is from genome assembly GCA_050692015.1 of Candidatus Limnocylindria bacterium. Taxonomy (GTDB): domain Bacteria; phylum Chloroflexota; class Limnocylindria; order P2-11E; family P2-11E; genus GWC2-70-10. The sequence goes on along the minus strand of JBOGTE010000005.1, from coordinate 11,639 downwards.
CAGACTCCGGCCGGGCTCGCGGAAGATCGGCGCTAGGGTTTCGCGCCGGCCAGTTGCCGTACGTGATCGTCCCGCCGCTCATCCGGTTCTAGCGGCAGGCCGACCGCGCCGCGCTCAGCGCGGGATCCGAGGATCCGCTTTGACGATCCCGGGATTTGCATTGAGGAATCCCTCCGCGTCCTCGCGGGCCATCTGCTCCTTCTGCCAGGCGAGGTCGATGGGATCGCCGAAGCGGTCCGGATAGAGCGCTCGCCAGATCTGCTTCCTGATCACGAAGTCCTTCGGGTCCTTCTCGAACGCCCTGGCCCAGGCGGCGATCGCCGCGCTGCGCTGCCCTTCTCGCATCAGCCGCGATCCCTCGGCGAAGAGGTCGAGCGCCTCGGTCGCCGGCTCCTGCGCCACCGGCTGCTCCGCACTTGCCGCGGGACTTCCAGCGGTCGCGAGCCAGCCTTCCATCAGTCCACGGCTCTCCGCGTTGCGGATGTCGAACCCTGGGATCTTCGAGCCAATGAGCGCGCCATCCGGGCCGAACGCGAAGCCGTTCGGGATAGCTCGGTAGCCGAAGATCCGCGCCAGGTCGTTCTCGCGGTCGACAAGCGTCGTGAGGCCGACGGGGCCGGCGAACTGCGCCGCCTGCTCCAGGTCCGCGTCCGCCGCGACGGTCACGAACCGGGCCCTACCGCCCGGCCGCTCGTCCCAGAAGCGCTGCCAGACCGGCAGCTGTTCCCGGCAGCGTCACCAGGACGCCCAGACGAAGACGACGAGTGGGTCGCCCAGATGCTCGCTCAGCCGGGCCGGACGGCCGTCCAGGCCGACGAGCTCGACGTCCAGCGCCGGGTGCCTCGCCTGCGCGTGATCGATCTCGTTCATTTCCACACCTCCTTCTGCCTGGAACGCGACATCCCGCCGTTCGCTTCCTCACGCCCGTAACCCCGTGCCCTGCCGGGTCTCTCCTGTCGAGGGTCAGGGATAGGCTCGGAAGCATGAGTACGACACAGGGCGGAATGACGATCGGGGAGCTCGCGGGCCGCGCGGGCGTCACAGCGAAGACCGTTCGGTACTACGAGCAGATCGGCCTCCTGCCGCCGGCCCCGCGCACCCGGTCGGGCTACCGCCGGTACGGCGAGGAGGAGCTCCTCCGGCTGCAGTTCATCGGCAAGGCGAAGCAGCTCGGCCTCTCGCTCGAGGAGATTCGCGGCGTCCTCGCGGTCAGTGCTGCTGGGAGCGATCCATGCCCGCACGTCGTCGGGCTGGTCGATCGCCACCTGGTACAGATCGACCACACGCTGGCGCGGCTTTCCGAGTTCCGCGAGCAGCTGGCGAAGCTGCGCGCGGAGGCGCAGCGGGCGACCAAAGGACGCGTCTGCGGGATCATCGAGCACGCCTCGATCGAATGGGTGCCCCTGGCCATCGATCGCCCCCTCGCGCCGGACCGAGCCGCTGAGGTGACCTCGACAGGTACCCGGCACACCGCAAGGTCTTCCTAAGCTTCGGCGTGATGAGCGCGGGACGTTGACCTTCCAGTCGAGGGGAAGGGATAGCTTCGACAGCGTGATCGCGGCGCCGCGTGGCATGACGGGCGGACATCGATAGTGGCGCGGCCCGGCGTCTGGTACGCGATGCTCGCGGTCGGGGTCGCGCTCCTCGCGCTCGCCGGCTACGGCGGGTACGTCCTCTATCCACGCTTCGGCCTGCCGGCGGTGAGCGGCGGAGCGCTGCTCGTGCTCGCCGCGGGTGCCGGGATCGCGTCCTTCTTCTCGCCGTGCTCGTTCCCCCTGCTCGCAACTCTCCTGGCGCGGGAAGCGGGAGGGCGGCAGACGGCGAGGGCGGTCCGCTTCGCAGCGGCGCTCTCCTTCGGGGCCGGCGCTTTCCTGCTCCTGGCCGGGATCGGCGTCGCTTTCGGGGCGGGAGCGCTCTTCGCCGAGGTCACCTTCACGAGCGTGGCCGGCAAGACGATCCGCGCGCTCGTCGGTCTCGGGCTGATCGCGCTCGGCCTGATCCAGCTCGGCGTGGTCAACCTGAGCTTCCACGGGATCGACCGTCTGGTGCGACCGCTCATGCGGTACCAGGCGGGCGAGCGCCGCGAGCGGCCGATCCTCGGCTATGCCGCCCTCGGCTTCGGCTACGTCCTCGCGGGCTTCGGCTGAAGCGGACCCATCCTGGTGGGTCTCACCGGGCACGCTCTCAGCACGGGTGGCTTCGAGGCCGCCCTGATCGCATTCGTCGCGGCCGCCGCCGTGCTCGCAGCGCTCGTCTTCGGCTTCGCCTTCGTCGTCGCGCGGGCCCAGGAGACCACCGTCCAGGCGATACGGGCGCGAGCCGGTCAGGTGAAGCGCTACGGCGGCTATGTCCTCATCGCCGTGGGGCTGTGGAGCATCGCGCTGGCGGTGCTCGCGGAGTTCTTCGCGCAGTACTTCCTGGTCTGATCCAGATCCGCTCCTCAGTCGCCGCGCCGCGCCGCGCGCCCTCCGGCGGTGGTCGGCTCGAACTCCTCGTCCTCGACCGCGAGCTCTTCCTCTTTGGTGAGCTCATGCGCCGGCGGCGAGAAGAAGCGCTGAGCGATCGCCGTCGGGACGATCGCGCTGGCGATGACGGCGCTGACCAGGACCGAGAACTGCGTCCGGTCGATGATCCCGGCGTCCAGGCCGTACAGCGACGAGATCGTTCCGAACGTCAGCCCCGTGCTCATGAGGAGCGTCGTGAACGTGGCGTGCGGGCGCAGGTAGCGGAGCGCGACCGGCATCACCCCGGCGAACTTCAATGCGACCTTCACGACGAGGAAGCCGCCCAGCAGCGGTAGCGCGGCGGCCAGTGCGCCGAGGTCCACCGCCAGCCCACCCTTGAAGAAGAAGAACGGCGTGAGCAGCGAGAAGGCCACGACCCGGAAGCGCCGCTGCTCCTCGGGATGGCGCTGGAACACCCGGGCGACGGCGAGGCCGAGCAGGAACGCCGGCAGCACCGCGTGGCTCCCGGCGAGGTCGGCGACCCACATGAGCAGGAAGAGGACGGCGAACGCGCCTTTGATCTCGGGCTCGATGACGCGGTCGCCGTAGCGGCGGAAGAACCACCGCTGCAGTCCGAGCATGAGGACGATGACGCCGACGGAGACGACCGCGAACAGAGCCAGGAACGGCGACGGCCGCGCGAAGAGCAGCGTGAGCGCGAGCACGGTCCCGAGGTCGGTGACGAAGGTCGCCGCCATGATCACCTTGCCGATCTCCGTGCGGTTCAGGCCGGTCTCGACGAGCACCGCGTACACCACGGCTAGCGAGGTCGTCGAGAGGGCGATGCCGGCGATCAACGACTGCTGCGTGTTCCAGCCGGCCACGGTGTAAGCGAACGCCGCCGCGCCGGCGAACGGGAGCAGGAACGACAGGCCGCCGACGAGAACGGACACCTTGACCTTCTGGCGCAGGACGCCGGGATCGACCTCGGCGCCGGCGAGGAACGTCAGAACTATGCCCGCGAACGCGGCGAGGAAGTCGATCGGCGGGGTCGCCCTCATGCCGAGGAAGTTGCCGGCGAGGACGCCAAAGGCGATCTCGAAGATCGCGACGGAGACGCCCAGCTCGACGCTGATCATCGAGGCGAACAGGACGAGGAACGCGAGGATGGCCGCCTGTAGGAGAGGATCCACGCGCACCTCCGGCCGCGCGGATCCTACCTGGGATGTGAGGAGCAGCACAGCCGCTCGGCGCGGATACGCTGCTTCCTCCATCGGAGGTGCTGAGTGAAGGCGCTCGTGTTCGACGTGAACGAGACCCTGCTGGACCTGGCGGCGCTCGACGCGCCGTTCCGCGAGGTGTTCGGTACCGCGGACGTCCGGCGTGAGTGGTTCCAGCAGCTGCTGCGCTCGATGCTCGTCTCCACGGTCACCGGACCGTATGTCGAGTTCCCCAAGCTCGGCCGAGCCGCGCTCGAGCTCGTCGCGAGGCGCCACGGCCGCACGCTGGACGACGCGGAGGCGAAGAAGGTGCTCTCGCGCGTGCGCGAGCTCCCGGCGCACGCCGACGTCCGGCCGGCGCTCGAGCGGCTGCGTGACGCGGGGTTCCGGATGGCTACGCTGACGAACTCGACGGCGGAGGTGGCGGAGGCGCAGCTCCAGAACGCCGGCATCCGCGACCTCCTCGAGCGGGTGCTATCGGCGGACTCGGTGAAGCGGCTCAAGCCGGCGCCCGATGCCTACGTCATGGCCGCGGCGGAGATGGAGGTCGCCGTGTCCGACGTCAGGCTGATCGCGGCGCACGACTGGGACGTTGCCGGCGCGCTCGCGGCCGGCTGCTCCGCCGCATTCGTGGGCCGGAGCGGCGCGATCCCGGATCCCGTTTTCCCCATCCCGGACATCGTCGGGCCTGATTTGGCCGCGGTCGCGGACGCGATCCTGGAGCGGGATGCCGCCCGCGGCTGACGCGGGGAGCCGGCTCGTCAGCTCGTGAGATAGAGCCGTGCGAACGATAGGTTCACGCTTAGGTCCCACAGGCCCACGGCCACCAGGGCGATGCCCGCCATGCGCGAGATGACCGCGTAGTGCTGGGTGAAGGCACGGAGCAGCGCTGAGCGCCGGCCCTCCGCCAGGAGCGAGAGCGCGAAGAGCGGCACCCCGAAGCCCAGGCCGAACACGAGGAAGAACGCGAGTTTCCCCGCGAGGTCGGCCACGCCGAACGACACCAGGAAGATCCCGATGACCAGCGGGGCCGCGCAGGGAAGCGCGATGGGTCCGTAGAGGAGGCCGTAGACGTAGGCCGAGAGGGCCGGCGACCCGCGCGAGTGCCCGACCGAGAGCGTGGGCAGGCGCGCGAACGGGTTCCGGCCGAGCAGCAGCGCGACGCCGAGCCCGATGACGAACAGGTCCGCCGCGGGGGTGATCAGCCTAAGAACGTCGCCCGTCGCGACCTGCAGCGCCGCGATGAGCGCGCCCAGGACGAGCATCGCCGTCAGCACGCCGGCCAGAACGAGCAGGCCGAGCCAGCGGACGCCGCGTGACCGGTCGAGCCCCGGACGCGTCGCGAGGTACGCCAGGAATCCGGGATAGAGCGGGAGCACGCAGGGGGTGAGCGTCGCGGCGAGCCCACCCAGGAACGCGACGGCGAGCTGATCGATCATGGGGTCCCCCGCGAGCCGCGGAGCGGCGAATGGGGCAGGGTCACCTCACTCGTTCCGGTATCGCTCGATCGCCTCGCGCAGCAGGTCCTCGTCCTTGATGCCGGACCTGAGCTTGTGCGGGACGCCCTTGGCCGACACCACGAACATTGGATCCGACGGCGGGTAGAGCACGCCGTCCCCGTACGAGCGCGCGAGGGCCCCCATCAGCTCGCGCGGCGCGACCGCGAAGCGCCACTCGAAGCCGAGGTCGTCCGCGTAGCGGCGCAGGAGCTCCGCGTCCTCGTTCGGGTCCCCGTCGATCGAGACCATCACCATGTCGTCGCCGAGCCTCGGCATCGCATCACTGATCAGCAACTGCTGATTCCGGCAGGTCACTCACCAGACGGCCATGGCGAGGAAGAACGTGACCTTCCCGGGGAAGCCTCCAAGGGTGAACTGTTCGCCGGTCCGGACGTCGGTCAGCGGGATCGCGAGGAACGACGGGTCCGCGGGCGGCTCCGCTGGACCGGCGGCGGGCAGCTCCGCCCTGCCGCATGACAGGACGGTCAGGCTCGCCGCGAGAAAGAGCGCGAGCGGTCTCACCCTGTCGATCCTAGGTGCGCACGGTCCGTCGAGGCGTGGGGTGCGCCGCTCGCGGGCTGTGACGCATCTCACTCCGCGGCCTGGACCGGAGTGCGAGCCGTCTCTCTTAGTGGCGATGGAACGCGGCCTGCATTACCTGGTGCCATGCCGAGAGCGATCGACCGCGACGAAGTCCGGCGCCTGGCCGAGCAGGGCGCGCAGATCGTCGATGTCCTGCCGCGCCAGGAGTACGAGGACGCGCACCTGCCGGGCTCGATCAGCCTGCCGCTCAAGGAGCTGACCGACGAGAACGTCGAGCGGCTGCTCCGCCGTGACCGTCCGGTGGTCGTCTACTGCTGGGATGCCCTCTGAGACATGAGCCCACGAGCCGCGTGGCGGCTCGAACGGATGGGGTTCGGTGCCGTATCCCACTACGTGGCCGGCATCTCTGACTGGATGGCCGCGGGGCTGCCGATCGAAGGGCGCAAGGCCGCGGAGCCGACCATCGGGAGTTTGGCGCACACCGACGTACCGAGCTGCGGGCCCGACGACCTGGTCGGCGACGTACGAGAGCGCGTACGGGCCGCCGGTCTGAGGCACTGCTTCGTCGTGAACGAGCACGGCGTGGTGCTGGGGCGCCTGCACTGGAGCGACCTAAAGCAGGCCGACGACGGGGCGCCGGTCGAGGAGGTGATGCGGCCGGGCCCCTCGACGTACCGCGCGAACGTTCCTGCGGATCAGCTGCTGGACGTCATGGAGCAGAAGGAGATCCACACGGCGCCGGTGACGCGCCCGGACGGGACGCTTATCGGGCTGGTGCGCCGCGAGGACCTCGAGCGGGTCGCCTCGAAGCCGTCCGCGGGCGCAGGTCAGCGGGCCGAGTAGGCGCGCGCGGCGGCATCCTTCAGCCCGGCCAGAGAGCTCGCGACTGTGCTCTCCCACTTGCGAGCCACGAGGTCGCCCCAGGCGGCGCCGAGGGCCCAGCCGTCCGTCCCCAGCACGCCCGTGTACTCAAGTTCGGTCGTGCCGTCTTCCGGTTCTCGCAATTCGAACTGCTCGGTAACGTAGGGGACGGGGCCGCGCAGCAGGCGGAAGCCGACCCGGTCCGGCCGCCGGAAGGTGACCGTCTCGACCGTCACCGTCGTGAGCAAGCCCACGGGCGTCCGGTGCGCCGCGAGGACCATGTCCGCTCCACGCTCCAAGACCTCGATCTTCTCGCTCCAGGCTCGTGGTGGACGTGCCGAGAGGTAGGGCACCGTCAGGAGGTCGAACACCACCTCCCGCGGCGCGGGGATCCGGACGACGAGAGGGCCAAGAGCGCGCGTGCGCCGTCCCCACCCGGTGTCGATCGTGAGCATTCCGGTCGAGATGAGAAGGAAGCCCGCGGCGAGCAGGAGCGCCGACGCGCCGGCGGCGAGCACGGCGCCTATTGCAGGCGCCGCCCGACGTTGCGCGCGTCGCGGACGGCCACCGCGCCACCGGCGTCGGCGGTCTTCGTGCCCTGGGCCGTCTCGCGCAGCAGCGGCGCCAAGACGATCGCGTTGGGCACGACCGGCGCCACCGGAACGCCGCTCAGCTGGGCGCGGACCTGCTCCCGGTAGCCGACCGAGTTGTAGGCGCAGAAGGGGATGAGCCGCCCGTCGGGGACGAGCTCCGTTACGCAGCACTTCATGAGCTGACGGACGTTCAGCGTGTATGCGTCCTGGAAGTCCTGGACCACGATGAGGAAGACGTGGCGCTGCAGGTCCTTGAGCGCGGCGGGCAGGTCTATGCCGCAGCTCTCGCAGGCCTGGAGCGCGCGCTCCGCGCCGGGGAGGGCCGACGCCGAGAACATCCGCTCGAGCGCGGCCCGCACGCCCATGTCCGGGAGCATTCGGTTCGACACGTAGTCCAGGTAGTCGTCGATCTCGACGAGTCGGGTGAACGGGATGAGGCCGTCGCCGTCCACCAGGGCGTAGCTCATGCTCCGGCAGGTCGGGAAGCAGCAGGGCACGGGCACGAAGTCCGACTGCCGGTACCACTCCGGCACCTGCTCGGCCAGAAGCCTGGTCACGTCGGCGTTGGTCAGCCGGTCGAGCGGGTCGAAGGCGAGATGGCGGCCGGAGTGCGTCACCGGCTGGAAGGCCACGCTCATGACCGCCGGATGCGCGACGCCGTAGCGCACGATCGCGCCGAGCTCGTGCTCGTTCACGCCCCTCTCGACCGTGGTCACGAGCGTCACGGTCAAGCCCGCCTCGGCGCAGCGGTCCAGCGCGCGCTGCTTCTCGGCGCGCAGGTCGCGGCCACGCAGCGCCCGGTGCGTCGCCTCGTCGAAGCCGTCGAACTGGAGGTAGATGTGCGGACGGACGCGCGCGAGCTCGGCCATGAAGGCGTCGTCCCGCGCCAGCCGGATGCCGTTCGTGTTCAGCATGACCGCCCGGACGCCGCGCTCCTTGGCCATCTCGATGAAGGCGACGATGTCGGGGTGTATCGAGGGCTCACCACCTGAGAACTGCACGACCTCGGGCTGGCCTTCGGCCGCGACGAACGCGTCGAGCATCCGCGCCACCTGCTCCCGCGTCAGGCTGAAGCCGTCGGGCTGATGCCCCGAGCCGGCGAAGCAGATCGGGCAGTCGAGGTTGCAGCCGCTGTTGACCTCGACGATCCCCAGGCAGGAGTGCTGCTTGTGCTCGGGACAGATGCCGCAGTCGAGCGGGCAGCCGTCCTTGACCGGCGTCTGGAACTCGAGGGGAATGCTGCCCGGCTTGTTGTAGCGGATCTGGGAGAGGTACAGATCGGCGTCGGAGTACACGAGCGCCTCGAAGAGGCCGTGCTCCGCGCAGCGCTTGCGCAGGTACACCCGGCCGTCGCGCGCGTTGACCTCGGCGTCGATCACGCGTTTGCATACCGGGCAGATCGACTTCGTGTGCTCGAGGAAGACCTCGTCGCGATCGGCCCTGACCCTCGCCGCTATGTCGCCCTCCTACCGAGCTGTTTCGTCGCTGTGCTCTTCCTTCTCAGCGGTCGAGTACGGGTAGTGCTTGGCCTTATCGCCTTCCCAGCTGGCGCGGATCTGCGGGTCGGTCAGGTCCCAGTCGGGCCGGATCCGCCGTGTCACCTCGCGCAGGTCGAGCCACAGCTCCTGCGGTGAGGGCCGCCCCCAGAACCAGTAGCCGTTGTACACCCTGTAGATGCGCAGTCCCGGCTCGAGGACCAGCGTGTGCGGGATCATCGGGTCGTGGTGCGGGTCGGTGTACTCCTGGATCCCGAGCTCCTTCTGGAGCTTGCGCTGCGGGTCGGTGAGGAAGAGCCACTGCGCGCCGAGCGAGTCCCGCCACTCGTTCGTCTCCATGAGGTTGCTCGTCGAGACGGTCACGATCTTCGTGTAGGAGACCGCGATCTGCGGATACATGTCGACGAGCAGCTTGTGCTGCTGGAAGTCCTTCGGGCAGAAGTGGCCCCGCGAGAGGATGAGGATCATCGGGTCGCCGCCCTGTACCTCGCTCAGCCGGTACCGCTTCCGGTCATGCCCGGTCAGCTCGTGGTCGGGGAAGACGCCTCCCGGCTCCAGTCTCGTCTTGTCGGTCTTGTCGCGGGCCTCGAGCTCCTGCGCGACTGCCATCTCTCGAGTGACGTCCACCATGGATCTCTCCTCCGCACCTCGATCTACCGTCCGCACGCGTGCAGGGCTCGTTCCCCGGAACGCGCGGATCGCCCGAGTACTTCCACGGGAGGCCCGATCGGTGTGCGGAACAGCACATGGCGATCGTGCTGCATGGATGTCCCCGGCGCGCGGCTCGACGAGCAGGGCGCCAAGCGCGGGGGCGAGGACGCCTCGCTCGTCTGGCAGTCGTCACGCTCGGAGGAATGGATCGGGAAACGCAAAGGTCCCGCGCATGGAATCTCGGTATCCAGTCAGGGGACGCACCAGGAAGTAGGGCTGCCATCCGCCGACAGGCGCGGCGATGGAGTACTCCTCGGCCGGGTGGAAGCCGAACCGGGAGTAGTACTCGGGCGGGACCGCGACGAGCCCGACGAGCGGTTCGCTGAGCGCCTCGGCCCCGCGTGCGGCCGCGACGTGGCCGGCGACCTCGCCGTTCGTGCCGAGGGCCACGAAGGACAGGTCCGGCAGCCAGCTGTCGCTGGCGCGCAGCCCGTCGATGAGGTCGGGCGAGGAGACGGTCGCGAACGAAGCTGACGGTGCCCCCGACGTTGATGGCGGTCTGGGGGTTCGGCGTGAGCCCGGCGATGGCGTAGCCCATGGCGATCGAGGTGATGGCGATGACGGCCACGATGGGGATGAGCCAGAGCAGGTTTTCGATGATGGCGATGTTGCCTCCGACAAGCTTGCCGGAGGACGGGCTGGAGCTGATGCTGGCTGGGCTCAGCGCCAAGACCGGACGGGACAGGACGCGACGACGTCAAGGCTGAGAAACGATCCCAACCTCGGTAGTCGCCATCACGGCCGGGCCCAACTCCTACAAGCGTAGTAATATGGCACTGCCATGGACAACGCAGCTAGCAGCGAACCGCAGCTCGGTGGCCTGGAGGCCGCGGTCATGGCCGTCCTCTGGGAACGGCCCGAGGCAACCGTGCACGACGTGCTCGAAGCTGTCGCCTGGGACAAGCGGCTGGCCTACACCACGGTGATGACCGTCCTCAACCGGCTGGTCGACAAGGGCTTCGCGCGGCGCGAGCTGCAGGGCCGCGCCGCTCGCTACTGGCCGGTCGTCGAGCGCGCGACCGCGCGTCGCTCGGCGCTGCAGCGGGTGGTCGATCGCTTCTACGGCGGATTGCGCGGGGAGGCGGTGGCTGAGCTGCTGTCGGGCAGCGGCAAGCTCTCGGACGAGGACCTCGCCGCGCTGGAGGAGCTCGTCCGCCGCGCGAGGCGCCCCCCGAGCGGGCGATGATCGGCGACCTCGCTCGCTTCGGCGTCTTCAACCTGGGCGCCAGCATCGTGGCCGGGTTGCTCGTCGCAGTCGTGGTCCTTGGAGTCAGCCGCGTCCTCGGCATTCGCGACGCGCGGGTGCGCAGCTGGTTGCTCGGCGCGGCGCTGGTGAAGGCGACGCTCGTCCTAGCCGGGCTCGGCACGGTCCTCGCCTTCCCGAGCCACTGGACGGATGCCATCGGCGGGGGAGCCCTGCCGATCTCGGTCGTCGGGCCGCTCATCCTGGTCTGGGGTGGCGCCGTCCTCGTCCTCAGGGGCCGCGTCGCCCGATCACTCCGGCTCAGCGGCGGTGGCGGCCGGGTGCATGGGGCGCCGGCCGACCGCCTGACGGCATCGGTCGCGCGCGTTGCGGCGGTCGCCCGCCGGGTCGAGCGGAGCGACGGGCCATGCTTTCGCTGCGCCGTTCCGCATGACCTGCCGACGCCGGCCGCGCGGGTGAGCCGGGCCGGGGCGCCGGCGACCCTCGATCCGGCCGGCGAACCCGTGATCGAGCTCCCGGAGGGGTTGCTCGCAGCGCTGGACGACGATGAGCTCGACGGGGTGGTGGCGCATGAGATCGGTCACGTGGTCGTGGCGCGCGACCGCGAGGGCTGCGCCCCGGTCTGGGCCCGCGTGGCGCGCTGGACGAGCCCCGGCGCGGCCGTCGTCGGGACCCTGCTCGACCGGGAGGAGGAGCTGGCCTGCGATGAGCTGGCCGTCCGGATCACCGGCCAGCCGACCGCCCTCGCCAGCGCGCTCCTCAAGGCGTACCGCCGCCGGCGTGCCGCCGCCCCGGCGCTGACCCCGGTCGCCAACCTGCTCGGCGGCTCGCGCCTGCTCAAGGACCGTGTCGAGCGCCTGGCGTCGGCCGAGTCGGACCGCCCGGCGCCCTCGTTGCCCCGGGTCGCCGCGGCCTGCGCCGTCACCCTGCTCGTGACGATCGCGCTCTGATATAGGTCCTTCCTAGGGTCCGATACTGCAGCGGACCTGCGGGGAGACCGGAGAGCGCTCTATCCGGCACGGCCCATCGGCCGCGACCGTTCAGGCTAGTCTCCGGCCCTCGCGCTCC
>JBOGTE010000004.1:0-43222 GCA_050692015.1 Candidatus Limnocylindria bacterium | reverse complement strand
AGCGTGGACCGCGCATGTACGGGCCGCGTCCGGGCGGGCCGGCCGAGGGGTTCGCCCCGCGACCGGAGGCGCCACGACCCGAGGGCCCACGACCCGAGGCCCCGCGCCCCGCTACTGAAGCACCGAAGGAGGCGGGCTCCTAGCCGGAGCTCGCCTCCTCGCGCTCTTCCGCGCGCTCCTCGATGACCTCGCCCGTTGCGCTGATCTTGCCGGACCTGATCTCTTTCGCGCCCTGCTCGCGAAGTACGCGCTCCGCATCGTCGTTGCGGCCGTCGGGGTGCACCGTGACCAGGAGCGTCCCGGGGATGAACTTCTCGCCGTCGTGCTCGGCTCCGCGCGCGACGAAGCTCACCTGCTCCGGCTTGAAGCCGGCCCGCCCGAGCGCTTCGACAGCTCCGTCCGCTTTGTCGCGCTGCTCGAACTCCGCGACGACGGCGTTCGTCGTCGAGGGGATGTTGACCTCGCCGTCTGGCTGCCCGTTTATCACCATCTGGTTCGTTACCTCCGGTCACGGATGAGCACCCTTCGTGCCGTTCGGTCGGGCGCCCGCCGGCACCACGCTGCGACGCGAGCCTGCGGCGCGGAGGACGGCCACCGCGCGAGCCCCAAGGCGTCCGTGTGCGCGCAAAGCGAGAGGCCGGCCCTGCGGCCGGCCTCTCGTCCACCAGCGGAGGGACCGCTATGCGGTCGCTTCGGCGTGCAGCGGCTTCTTCTTATCGATGTTGAGGATGCGCGTGTCCTTCTCGGCAATGGTGAACGGGACCACTCCCGGGATCAGCCACTCGGTCCACTGCTTGTCCACCTCGGCCTGGAAGTGCTCCACGTCCTCGGGGGCGAAGTGGGCGAAGCGCCCCTGGCGCTTCAGGTACTCGATGACCGGCTTGCGCTTCTTGCGGCCCTCGGCGATCTGCCGGGTCGGGCCGGTGAGGTTGACCACGCCGTCCACGACCTCGTAGAGGGGCCAGATGCCGCACTCCACCGCCAGGTGGCCCAGCTCCTGGCTGTACTGCGGGTGGTAGTCCCAACCCTTGGGGCACGGGTCGAGGGTGTGGACGAAGGTAGGCCCGCCCAGCTCCAGCGCGCGGCGGATCTTGTTCATGAGGTCCACCGCGTAGGCGGCGCAGCCGGCCGCAATGTAGCGAGACTCGGGATGCCCGGCCGCCATCATGCCCGGCATGTTCTTCTTCCAGCGCGTGTGCATGAGCCGCTTGCTCGTCCCCGTGGGCGAGAACGTGGTCACCGCGCCGTACGGCGTCTGGCTCGAGAGCTGGATGTCGGTGTTCGCGTACGACTCGTTGTCGTAGAGCAGGATCAGCGAGTTGTATTCCTTGTGCGTCAGCGTCGCGGAGATCGCGCCGATGCCCATGTCCGCGCCGCCGCCGTCGCCGCAAAAGGCGATGACGTTGATCTTCTCGTCCTTGATCTTGCCCTTGCGCATCAGGACCTTGAGTCCGGCCGCGGTGCCGAGCGCGGCGGAGCCGGCCGCACCGAGCTGCGTGTGCATCCACGGCACGACCCAGGGGGTCGTGTAGTACGTCGTGTTGGCGACGTACATGCATCCCGTGGATCCGAGCACGATGGTCCGCGGCCCCGAGGCCTTGACCATGTGCCTCATGACCAGGGCCGACTCGCAGCCCTGGCAGGTGCGGTGGCCGGAGACGAAGAGCTCCTCGTAGGGGACCTCTTTGACGCCCTTGATCTGCGGGAGCGCTGTCGCGGTGTTGGTCGTGGTGTCTACTGCCATCTCTTCTTTCGCCTCCTTAAGCCCGCACGCCGATCCAGTGGCACTGGTCGCCGATGCTGAGGTCGCCGTTCCCGGCCGCGACGGTCTTCTCGAAGATCTCGTTCGCCATCGGCTGCTCGATCTCGCGGCCGCCGAGTCCGGCGATGAAGCCGACCACGGTCGGGCGCTTGGGGTGCGAGTAGAGGGCGGAGCGCACCTCGTTGTAGAGGACGCCGCCGTAGTACGGAGAGCCGAAGCTGTAGTCGCGGTCGATCACCCCGACCGCCTTGAAGCGCGAGAGGCTCTTCACGATCTCCTCGGTCGGGAAGGGCCGGAACCACTTGAGGCGGACCAGGCCGACCTTGTGGCCCTGCTTGCGCAGGCGCCGGATGGCGACCTTCATCGGCAGGGCCAGCGTGCCCTGTCCGAAGAAGACGACCTCGGCGTCGTCGGTCATGTACTCGTCGAGGAAGGGGCTGTCGCCGCCGCGGCCGAAGATGCGCTTGAAGTCGGCGTGCGCCTCGGCGATGACCCCGAGGGCGCTGCGCATGGCCGCGTCGTTCTGCCGGCGGATCTCCATCAGCCAGTCCTGGTCCACCTGCGGCGCGATGGTGATGGGGTTGTCCGGGTGCAGTAGCCGGTCGCCCAGGTCGTAGGGTGGCAGGAACTCGTCCACCGCGGCCTTCACCGGGACCTTGACCAGCTGCTGCGAGTGGGTGAGGAAGGCGCCGTCCAGGCCGATGGCGATGGGGAGCGACACGCGCTTGTCCTCGGCGATGCGCCAGGCCATGAGCGCCAGGTCCATGGACTCCTGCGCCGTCTCCGCCCAGGGGAGGAGCCAGCCCAGGTCGCGGACCGCGAGCGAGTCGTTGTGCTCGGTGCCGAAGGCGCCGGGGTCGTCGAGGGCGCGGTTGCCGCAGATGGCCACGACCGGCAGGCGCAGGCCGGCAGTCACCGCGATCGCCTCGAACGCGTAGAACCAGCCGACGCCCGAGGAGCCGACGAAGACGCGCGACCCCACGGCCGACGCGTGTTTCACGATCTCGAACTGGCTGTGCTCGCCGTCGGCGACGATGTACTCGAGGTCCATCTTGCCGTTGGCGATGAGCTTGGCCGCGGCCTGCATGACGCCGTCGTACGGCCGGATGGGGTAGGCGGCCATCACATCGACGTCGGCGAGGCGGATGGCCTCGGCGATGGCCTCGCAGCCGGTCAGGAGCTGCTCGGTCTCGACCTCCTTGACGGGCGCCGGTTTGATCTCTGCGATCGCCATTAGTCCTCACCTCCGGTGGCGGCCGCGCCGGCCTCGGGCCGTGCCGCCTTCGCCTTGGGAGCCGCGCTCACGCCGGACATCTCCTCGAACCACTTGTTGTAGGTGGGCCGGTCCTCCTGCCACTTCGTCCAGACGTCCTTGTTGGAGTCGAACTTCAGCTCGTCCACCATGACGATGCAGTCCTTCACGGGGCACACCTGCGCGCAGATGCCGCAGCCGATGCAGGCCTCGTACACCACCTCGTAGTGGCCGGTGGGCGTCACCTCGAAGCACTCGTCCGGGCAGTCGAGCCAGCACATCGTGCACTTGATGCAGGTGTCGAAGTTCACGACCGGCCGCATCGTCCGGGCTCCGTACTTCTTGTAGAAGGGGTTGCGCTCGCCGGGCTTGCGGGCGTCCACGATGATGCCGGGCCGCATCGTGGTCCAGCCGGGCTTCTCGAACTGGAGGACCTCGTGGCCCGAGGTGCCCTCACCGGCGGCCACCGGGCGGAGGACCGTCGCGTCGAACCCGTACTGCACCGAGGCGACGGCGCTCGGGTCCTTGGTCTGCTCTTGCACGAGCGCCTTGACCTCCTCGAGCCTGATCCACTCGGGCGCCACCTTGGCGATCGCGCCGAGCACGCGCCAGTCGGTGTGGTCGTCCTTGTAGACCCAGAGACCCGCGAACGAAGCGCCGCCCGGGACCACCGCGAGCGTGTAGGGCCGCTCCGCCGTGTCCGTCTGGGCCAGGACCTCGTCGGGCGTCTTGTCGCTGGTCACGATGACGAAGCCGTTCGCCTTGGTGGGCTTCCAGATCGGCTGGCGGCCGTACCAGGCCCAGGACTCGACTCCCTTGACCAGCGTGTCGTCCACCGCGACCGTCACGTCCGTGACGCTCGGCTCGTAGCGGGCCATGGAGGCCTCGAGCTGCGTGTCGTCCACCGCTACGACGGCGAACTGCTTGGCCGGCACGCCGTTGCGCTCGGGCGAGTCGCCGTAGCGCGCGAACGCCGTGCCGGGATGACCCCGCCGCCTCGCCGCGAGGACGACGGAGCGGCAGATGCGCTGCGCCAGCGTCTTCTGGAAGATGCCTCGGTACACGACCTCGATCGTGATGTCGGTGGTCGTAACTGCGGCCGCCCTTGGCGCCGCTTCGACTGTTGTCATGCTCGCCTCACTTCCTCTGGCCTCGCCTTCTTCTTGCTTCCCGCTGGGCCGTCGCCGTTCTGCTTCTCCGAGATGAGACGCAGGATCCCCTCGCCGACTGCGCGGATGTGCTCGGCCGCGGCCGCACGGGCGGCGGCGGGATCGTGTGCTTCGAGCGCGGCGAGGATCCGCCGGTGCGCGCGCAGGGATGCGCTGGCGCGGTCCTCGGTCTGGAGCCACTCCTCGCGCGAAGCGCGCAGCACGCCCCAGATGACGCCCAGCATCGTGACCAGCAGCTCGTTGCGCGCGGCGTGGCCGATCACCTCGTGGAATCGGGTGTCCTCGTCCACATAGGACTCGCCCGCTTCGACCTTCCGCTTCTGAGTCTGGATGATCCCGCGGAGCTCCTCGAGCTCCGCGGCCGTGATGTTCCGCGCCGCGCGCTCCGCGACGGCCGGCTCGATCAGCCCGCGGACGTCGATGACGTCGCGGACCGCGTGGCCGCGCGACATGAGCGACGAGAGCGGGCGCGCCAGGTCCCCCGGCTGCGCCTGGCGGACGAACGTCCCGCCGCCGGGTCGCGTCTCGACGATGCCGAGGAGCTCCAGCGAGCGGAGTGCCTCGCGCACAGAGGGCCGCGATACCTCGAACTGCTCGGCAAGGATGCGCTCGGCGGGGAGCTGGTCGCCGGGCCGGAGCTCGCCGCGCTCGAGCAGGGCCTCGATCTGCGAGACGATCCCCTGATAGAGCCGGTCACGCCGTATCGGCTGCAGGACTGCCACGCCCACCTCCGGTCGCGGTACTCGCTTCGCTCGTACTCCCGTCGCTCGTCCGCCCGCGTCAGCGGCGGCTGCCGCTGGCGCCCTCGCTAGGTGGTCAGGTGGTCAGACCACCCGACCATAACCCTATTACCGCTCCTCCTACCGAGTCAAGTCAGCTCGGGCGGTGGATGACGCGGCGAATGCGGATGCGCGCACGCGACAGCGGTGAGGGGTGGGACCGCAGTGGCACGCGCGAAAGCGCGTGCCTGGCGGGGGGTACCTCACGCCGAGCGGGCGCGCGCCGCGAGCCGCGTCGGGTACCGCCGCACGAGCGCCACTTAACTCACGCCCGGGCCTCCTTCTCGTACGGGATGCCGTCGGCGGCCGGCGGGATCGCCCGGCCCACGACCCCGGCGAGGATCACGACGGTCAGGAGGTAGGGAAGCGCGGCGTACCAGAAGGTCGGCACCGACGAGAGGAGCACGCCCAGGTCGCCGTCGGCCGGGCGGACCTGGACGATGACCCCGAAGGCGGTGAACGTCCCGAAGAGCAGCGCGCCCCCGAACGCCCCGATCGGCGTCCAGCGGCCGAAGATCATGGCCGCGAGGGCGATGAAGCCGCGGCCGCCGGTCATGCCGTTCTGGAAGGACCCGGTCGATTCCAGCGTGAGGTACGCCCCCGCCAGGCCGGCGAGGGCGCAGCCCGCGATGACGTTCTGGTAGCGCTGCCGGAAGACGTCGATGCCGACCGTGTCGGCCGCCTTGGGGTGCTCCCCGACGGCCCTGGTCCGCAGCCCCCAGCGCGAGCGGAACAGCAGGACCTGAAGCACGACCACAATGAACAGGACGCTCATCACGATGGGGCTCTGCTCGAAGAACATCCGGACGAGCGGACCGGCGAACGGAAGGGCGACGAGCCACTCGGGCAGGTCCAGCGGTCCCATGACACCCGCCCCGCCGCGGCCGGACGGCGTGATGATCAGGCGGTTGAAGTACGCGGTCATCCCGAGCGCACCGATGTTGATGATCGTCCCGGCGATGATCTGGTCGGCCCGGACGGTCACGCAGAGCCAGGCGTGCAGGAGGCCCAGGAGCGCGCCGGTGCCGACCGCGACGGCGACGCCGAATACGAGCGCCGGACCGGGTCCGATGGACTGGTGGGTCGCGAAAGCCGCGAGGTACCCGGTGAAGGCGGCCGCGAGCATGATCCCCTCGATGCCGATGTTCACGACGCCCGACCGCTCGCAGAGGACGCCGCAGAGCGCCCCGAGCGCGAGGGGCGTCGCGAGCGCCAGGACGATGGGCAGGAGGTCGGGCATCACGAGGAGCAGGTAGGCGGCGAAGTCGAAGACGAGGCGGGGGAGGGAGAGGACGTCCATCAGGGCGCGGCCTGCTCGCCCCAGCTGCGCGTGACCGTCGCGGCGCCCTCCATCTCGGGGACTCGCGCGCGCAGCCTGAAGACGCGGCGCACGATGAGGTCCGCCGCGAGGAAGAGGACGATGAGCGCCTGGATGATGTCGATGATCTCGATGGGTACCCGCGTGGTGATCTGCATGAGCGGAGCGCCCGCGCGGAAGGCGCCGAACAGGAGCGCGGCGAAGAGGATCCCGATCGGGTTGGACCGCCCCAGCAGGGCCACGGCGATCGAGTCGAAGCCGACCGACGCGCTGATCCCGGAGGCGTAGAACCCGATCACGCCGAGCATCTGGACCGAGCCCGCGAGCCCTCCGAGCAGTCCGGAGAGGGCCATCGTGAGCGGCACGATCACGAGGGGCGGTATCCCGGCGTAGCGGGCGGCGTTGGGGTTCGCTCCGACGGTGCGGATCTCGAAGCCGAGCGTCGTGCGCTCCAGGATCCAGCGCACGGCGAAGACGGCGAGGAGCGCGAGGGGCACGCCGATGTGCAGGTTCCGGCCGAGCAGCACCGGCAGGGCGGCGCTCCCGATGTCGCTGGTGCGCGGGAACGTGAACGCGGGGTCGCCGACGACATCGCTCACGGCCCACGCGAGCAGCAGCGCCGCCGCGTTGTTCAGCATGATGGTCGTCACGACCTCGTGGGCGCCGGTCCGCGCCTTCAGATAGCCCGGCACGAAGCCGAGGGCCGCGCCCGCGGCGGCACCCGCGAGCACCGCCGCCGTGACGGCCAGCGGGGCGGGCGCGTCGGCGAGGCTCGCTCCCACCACCGCCGCGGCGAACGCGCCGGCCAGGAACTGGCCGGCCACGCCGATGTTGAAGAGGCCCGCCTTGAAGCCGAGGCCAACGGCGAGGCCACCCAGCATCAGCGGCGCGGCCGCGACGAGCGTGTTCGTCAGGGCGGTCCCGCTGCCGAACGCCCCCGCGAAGAGGTTGCCGTATGCGTAGAGGGGGAGCAGCGGGAAGAACCCGATCCCCGTGAAGGCGCTTGAGACGATGATGATCACCGCGGCTATCGCGAGTGCCAGCACCGTCGAGAGCACGGGGAGCATCGCCAGGCGCCATATCGCGGCGGCGCGGGGCCGCAGGCTCGCGATCAAGCCGCCTCGCCGCGAGCCATGAGCAGCCCGATGCGGTCGCGCTCGGCCTCGGCGGCGTCGAACTCGCCGACGATCCGGCCCCGGTGGATCACCAGGATGCGGTCGGACAGCTCCAGGATCTCGTCCAGGTCGGCCGAGACGACGAGGACCGCGGTCCCCTGGTCGCGCTGCTCGATCGTGCGCTTGTGGATGTACTCGGTGCTGCCGACGTCGAGGCCTCTCGTGGGCTGGTCCAGGACCAGCAGCCGGTCGTCCCCGAACTCGCGGCCGACGACGATCTTCTGCTGGTTGCCGCCCGAGAGGGTCTGGGCGCGCACCGACGGGCCGGGCGTGCGGACGTCGTACTCCGCTATGAGCCTCTCGGCATGGCCGCGCACGGCCGCGTCGTTGCGGACGATGCCCCGCGCGAACGGCGCGCGGTGGTACGAGGTGAGGCAGAAGTTGTCGTCCAGCGGATAGCTCAGCACGAGCCCGTAGCGCTGGCGGTCGGCCGGGACGTACCCGACCCCCGCCTCGCGCACCTGGCGCGGCGACCGGCCCGTGATGTCGCGGTCACCCAGGCGCACCCGTCCGGCCGTGGCCTTGCGGAGACCCACGATGGCCTCCACGAGCTCCTCCTGGCCATTGCCGGCGACGCCGGCGATGCCCACGATCTCGCCCCCGCGCACCCGGAGGTCGAGGCCACGCACGACCTCGTGGCCCCGGTCGTCGCGGACCCGGAGGCCCTCCACCGTCAGAGCGACCTCGGCGGGGTGGGGCACCCCGCGGTCCACCCGGAGCGAGACCTCACGCCCCACCATCAGGTCGGCGAGGTCCTGCTCCGAGGTCTGGTCCGGACGGCGCTCGCCGACAACTCGCCCTCGCCGGATGACGGTGATCCGGTCGGCGAGCGCCAGGACCTCGTCCAGCTTGTGGCTGATGAAGATCACGCTCGCGCCCTCGGTGCGGAGGCGCCGCAGCACCGTGAAGATCTCCCCCGTCTCCTGGGGCGTCAGGACGGCCGTCGGCTCGTCGAGCACCAGGATCCGTGCCCGTCGGTACAGCGCCTTCAGGATCTCGACGCGCTGCTGCTGGCCGACGCTCAGCTGCTCCACCCGGGCTTCTGGGTCGATGTGGAACCCGAGCTGCTCGCCGAGGGCGCGGATCCTCCGGCCGGCCTCGCCGAGGTCGAGCAGGACCGGCCCGCTCATGATCTCGGCTCCCAGGACGACGTTCTCCGCGACGGACAGGACCGGGACGAGCATGAAGTGCTGGTGGACCATGCCGATGCCGCGGGCGATCGCGTCCGCCGGGTCCCGGATCACGACGCGCTCGCCGTCGATGAGGACCTCGCCCTCGTCGGGCTCGACCAGGCCGTAGAGGATGTTCATGAGCGTCGTCTTGCCAGCGCCGTTCTCGCCGAGCAGCGCGTGGATCTCTCCGGGGTGGACGCTGAGGTCGATGTGGTCGTTCGCGAGGGTACCCGGGAAGCGCTTGGTGATGCCCCGCATCTCGAGCGCCGGCGCGCGCTCGACCGGAAGCGAAGAGCGGGCCGCCTCGGTGGCGGCCCGCTCTTCTTCGCTCATCTAGGCGAGATAGCTACTTCGAGGGTGGGTTCAGCGTGCCGGCCTTCATGTCCGCGAGGGCCTTGTCCAGCTTCTCCTGGAGGCCGGCCGGCATGTCGATGTTGCGGATCGGCGAGACGCCGATGCCGTCGTTGTTGGCGTCGTTGAAGAAGTTGCCCGTCTGCATGCCGCTGTCGTTCCAGCGCCGGAGGGCGTCGGCGGCGGCGACCTGGAGCTTCTTCTCGGCGCTCGTCACGATGCAGCCCTGCGCGTCCGTGAGGCTGAGGTACTGGTCCACGTCCACCCCGATGCCCCACACGTTCGCGTTGCAGGCCGCGCGCAGCGCGCCGGCGCCCGTGAGGCCGGCGACCTGGAAGATCACGTCGGCACCCTGGCCGATCATGGTCCGGGCCGAGGCCTCGCCCTTGTCGGGCTCGGTGAAGCTCTCGGTGTAGTTGACGAGGACCTCGATGTTCGGGTTCTCGGCCTTCGCCGCGGCCTCGTAGCCCTTGATGTATGCGACGACCGGCGGCACGGACGAGACGCCGCCCACGGCGCCGATCTTGTTCGTCTTGGTGATGTTGGCGGCCACGATGCCGGCGAGGTAGCCGGCCTGGTTCTCAGCGAAGAGCAGGCCCTGGTAGTTGGCCGGCGCGGGGTCGGCTACGAACTGGTCGATGCCGAAGAACTGGACATCAGGGTTCTCCTGCGCCGCCTTCAGGGTGTCGCTGCCGATCAGGAAGCCGACGGTGACGATGACGTCGTAGTCCTGGTCCACGAAGGTCTGGATGTTGGCCGCGTAGTCGGCGGTGTCCTCGGTGACGATGACCTCGGCCTGGCCGCCGACGGCGGTCGCGCCGTCCTGGACGCCCTGCCATGAGAACTCGTTGAACGACTTGTCCTCGAGCTGGCCGATGTCGGTGACCATCCCGATCTTGGGTCCGCCGCCTCCGAGGCCGGGCAGTCCCGCGCCGCCGCAGGCGGACGCGACGAGGCCGGCCAGGAGGACGAGCGCAATGGATCGCTTCATGCCTGGGTCCCCTCCCTCTCAGTGCCGCCGACCGGGGAAGCCGGTGAGCGGTCGCTCCGGATATTAGTCGGTGCCGCGATCTCCGTGCCGCGGCGGACCCGGATCAGTGGACCGCGGGGACGGGGCCCTGGTAGAAGCCGACGACGTACACGATGAAGGCCGCGTAGAAGACCCCCAGGAAGGCCAGCTGGCCGCCCGTGAGCACGCTGCCCGGGCGCAGGAACACCTGCAGGATCAGCCCGGCGACGACCGCGATGACCGCGGACGCGATGGCGGCCTGGTCCAGCACCCAGGGCGTGTACCAGAGGCCGACCGCCACGGGGATGCAGGACTGGAAGACCATCGCCCCCGAGATGTTCCCCATCGCGAGGGTGTCCTTGCGCTGCCGGACCCACAGCACGCTGTTGAACTTCTCGGGGAGCTCGGTCGCGAGCGGGGCGATGATCAGGGCGAGAACCAGCGGCGTGATGCCCACGATGGGCGAGAGCACCGTGATCTCGCGCACGAAGAGCTGGGCGCCTCCCGCGATGGCCGTCAGCGCCACCAGCAGCTGGGCCACCACGACGCGGGTGTGCGGTGTGGTGAGGTTCGGCTGGAGCCGGAGCGGGTTAAGCTCCTCCTCGCCCTCGTGCGCGCCGTGCGGATCCTGCGAGGTGCGGTACACGTACAGCACGTAGGCGGCAACGAGCGCGATGCCGGCCGCGATCCGCAGCCACACCGGCTTGTCGTAGAGGGGCAGCCCCAGAACGATCGCGGTGACGTACACGCCCAGGAAGAAGCGCAGGTCCCGGCCGACGATGCGCTGGTCGATGGCGAGGGTGCGCTTGCGCCGGCCGCGCCGTGCGAAGATCAGCACCGCCGTCCCGGTGACGAACATGGCGGCCGTCGAGAGCATGAAAGGAGCGCCGAGGATCGCGCCGATGCCCACCTCCTCGGCCGCGGCGCCGCCGACGAACACGAGGGCGACGATCGGGATCATCGTCTCGGGAAGCGCGGTGCCCACCGCCGCGAGGACGCTGCCGACCATCCCCGTCCCCAGCCCCAGCTTCCTGCCGAACCACTCGATCCCGTTGGTGAACAGCTCCGCGCCGAGCAGGATCACGGCGAACGAGACGAGCAGGAGCGCGAGGTCGATGAGCAGCTCCAACGGCCGCAGCCTAGCCCGAGGTCACTCGATGAGGTCGTCGGCCTCGACGCCCGGCGGCGTCGCGGGCTTCGGCCGCCTGCGGCGCAGGATCGTCTGGATCACGGGCAGCATGATCACGGCGAAGGCCAGGATGAAGAGCGTCGTCGACAGCGGGGTGCTCACGAAGATCGCGATGCCGCCCTCCTGGCCCGCGATCAGGCTCTGGCGGAGCGCCCGCTCCGTGGCGCCGCCCAGGACGAGCGCGACGACGAGCGGCGCGAGCGGGTACTTCATCTTCCGCAGCCAGTAGCCGATGACGCCGAAGATGACCGTGATGAACACGTCGAGCATCGAGTTGTTGATCGAGTACGCGCCGATGGTCGAGATGATGATGATGAAGGGCGTGAGGATGGCGTAGGGGGCCCGCATGATCATCGCGAACAGCGGCACCGCGAGCATGCAGAGGGTGAACGCGAGGGTGTGCGCGAGGTAGATGCTGGCGATGAGGCCCCAGACGAAGTCGCTCTGCTCGACGAACAGGAGCGGTCCGGGCTGGAGGCCCCAGACGTAGAGGCCGGCCAGGATCACTGCGGCGGTCGGCGAGCCCGGCACGCCCAGCGCGACCATCGGCAGGAGCGCGCCGACGCCGGCCGCGTCGGCGGCTGCCTGCGGCGCCATCACGCCGCCGACCTCGCCGCGGCCGAAGTTCGCCTTGACCTTCTCACTGGAGTACTGGCGCGCGATGCCGTACGCGAGGAACGACGCCGGCGTGGCGCCCGTGCCGGGCAGCACCCCGATCCAGAAGCCGATGAGCGAGTTCGCGATGATCATCCGGGCCCGCCTCCTCAGGTGTCCGAGCGCCTCCTTGAGGTCCTTGAGCCCGAGCTTCGCGCTGATGTCCTGCATGAATTTCGCTCCGGACTCCTCGGCCGAGGCGAGGATCTCGCCGATCCCGAACAGCCCGATGGCCACCGGGATGAAGCCGATCCCCGAGAGCAGGCCGATCTGCCCGAACGCCAGGCGCGGCTGGCCGGTGAGGCTGTCGAAGCCGACGGACGCGAGGAGGAGGCCGAAGGCGATCATCATCAGGGCCTTCAACGGATTCGCCGACTCGAAGCCGACGAGCGTCGCGAAGGCCATCACGAAGACCGCGAAGAGCTCGGGCGGCCCGAAGCGCAGCGCGAATCGCGCCAGCGGCTCGGCGAAGAGCGTGAAGAGGATCACCGCGATCATGGCACCGATGAGCGAGGCCACGAAGGCGGACGTGAGCGCGAGGCCGGGGCGTCCGCGCCGTTTGGCCAGCGGGAAGCCGTCGAAGAGGAGCGCGACCGCCCAGGGCTCTCCGGGGATGTTGAACAGGATCGAGGTGATCACGCCGCCGAAGAGCGCCCCCCAGTAGATGCCGGCCAGGAGCATGACCGCGGAGGTCGAGCCGGTCGGGCTCGCGTCGGCAATGACGACCGTGACCGGGAGCAGGATCGCCACGCCGCTGGTGGCGCCGAGCCCGGGGAGGATGCCGATGACGAGCCCCAGGACGACGCCGAGGGCGATCATCGCCAGGTTGAAGGGCTCGAAGGCCGTGGCGAAGCCGCCCCCTAGGTTGGCGAAGGCCGTCCCGAAGAACTCCATCGCCTAGAAGGGGAGGATGCCGAGGTGGAAGAGGTCGCTCTTCTCCAGCGGCACGCGGAAGACGCGCTCGAAGATGAAGAAGATCGTCGCCGGCATGGCCAGGGCGGAGCCGACCACCCACGGCCAGCGGTAGCCGCCCACGTAGCGCATAAAGAAGCCCAGATAGAGGGCGGTCACGATGTAGAAGCCGAGCCAGAGCATGAGCGTCACGGCCGCGAGCATCGGGAGGATGACCTTGACCACCGTGGTCACGCCCTCCTGGCCGGAGAAGGGCGCCTTGCCGGCCTCGCGGGTCCGCAACGCGCCGAAGATGACGCCGACGGCGCCGGCGACGATGAGGAAGCTGGCCCAGAAGGGGAAGAACCCCGCGCGGATGCCGCGGACCGCGCCCCCTTCGCCGATGAGGGCGCCGCTCCGTGAATCGAACATGGCGACGGCGGCGATCCCGATGAGGGCCGCCGCCGTCGCGATCTCGTATGGCCTCAAGCCGCTATTCGATCCAGCCGTTCGCCTCCGCGATCTCGCGGTGGAGCGCGTCGAGCTCCTCGACCAGCTGGCGGAACTCCTCGCCGGAGCGGAAGTCGGAAACGAGGGCCTGCTCCTCGACGAAGTCCTGCCAGGTCTGGCTCTCCGAGACCCGGCGGAAGACCTCGACCCAGTACTCCTGCGCTTCCGGCGTCAGGCCGGGAGGCGCAAAGACCGCGCGGGTGTTGAAGTACGGCTCGACGTCCAGGCCCTCGTCCTGGCAGGTCGGGACCCCCTCGAACGCGCCTTCGCTCGGGCTCTCGTCGAGGAACGCGCACAGCGGCCGGAGGCTATCGGGGAAGTGGGGCAGCCCCTCGGCGGGGTTGTTCACCGTCGCCTCGACGCCGCCCTGCTGCCCGGCCAGTGCCGCCGCGACCAGGCCGCCGCCCGTCTCCGGGATGAAGCTGAACGGCATCGTGCCGGCGGCCTCCTGGATCTGCAGGAAGAGCAGCTCGTCCTCCTGCCTGGAGCCGGTGCCGATGACGACGATCGACCTCGTTCTGGCCTCGGCGAGGAAGTCCTCGACGGTCTGGTAGTCGCTGTCGGCGTGGACCCACAGGAAGAACGGGTCGAACGCGATGTTGGCGATGGGCGTGAAGTCCAGCGCCTGGTACGGCAGGTCCTGGATGGCCATAGTCAGGAAGAAGCTGTTGAGCGTGACCATGATGACGTGGGGATCGCCGGTCCTCTCGAAGACGGAGTTGAACGCCACGGCGCCCGCCCCACCCTCACGGTTGACGGGTTGGAGGGGCTGGTTGGTGAGGCCTTCGGATTCGACGATCCCTATCCAGAAGCGCGCGTAGATGTCCGAGCCGCCGCCCGGACTCGTGCTGATGACGAACTCCGCGGGTCGTGTGAGCGGGGATGCCCCGCCGCCGGGCCCGCCGACGCCGCCGCATGCCGCGACGACGAGCGTCGCCGTCACGAGCAGCGCGATGGTCCGTGCGAACGATCGTCTGCCCATACCCCGGACCTCCCACCTGTTGAAAGGTGTTTTTCTAGCCTGCGCTCTGGCTCAGACCGCACGGGATGATAGATCCGTGAGCGGCCGGGGGCATCAACGCCAGCCCTCTCTGTCACAATGCGGAACCGTGGCACGACCTGTGCGCTCGTGCGCTGCTGGCATCCCCGCCAGGCTGGCTACCGGCGTCCCATTTCTCGGAGGAGGACTGCTCTAGTGGTGAAGGAGCTGGCGCGCCCGACGACGACACTCCGGAGGGGCGCCGCTCCCCGGAACGCCTGGGCCTTCGTCGAGGGGAAGATGGTCCCCATCGCGGACGCGAAGATCGGCGTGATGACCCACGCGTTCAACTACGGCACGGGTGTCTTCGAGGGGATCCGCGCCTACTGGAACTCCTCGGAGGAGCAGCTCTACGGCCTGCACCTGTGCGAGCACTACAGCCGGCTCCACCAGTCCTGCAAGGTCATGCGGATCAAGCTCCCGTACAGCGTCCCCGAGCTCGTGGACCTCACGCTCGAGCTCGTCCGTAAGTGCGGCTACCGGGAGGACACCTACGTCCGGCCGGTCGCGTACAAGTCCAGCGAGCTCATCGGCGTGCGGCTGCACGACCTCGAGGACGCCTTCCTGGTCTTCGCCGTGCCCTTCGGGACCTACATCGACATCGACCGCGGCATCTCGTGCGGCGTCTCGTCATGGCGCCGGACCGACGACAACGCCATCCCCGCCCGCAGCAAGATCACGGGCTCGTACGTGAACGCGGCCCTGGCGAAGACGGAGGCGCAGGAGGCGGGCTTCGACGAGGCGATCGTCCTGACGCAGGACGGGCACGTCTCGGAGGGAAGCGCGGAGAACCTCTTCATCGTCCGGGACGGGGTCCTCATCACCCCGCCGGGCACCGACAACATCCTCGAGGGGATCGTCCGCTCCAGCATCCTGCGGATCGCGGGGGATGAGGGCATGCCCGTCTCCACCCGGCAGATAGACCGCACCGAGCTCTACATCGCCGACGAGGTGTTCCTCTGCGGGACCGGCGCGCAGATCTCCCCAGTGGCTTCCATCGACCACCGGACCGTCGCCGACGGCGAGATAGGCCGGATCACCGCGCGGATCCGCGACGTGTATTTCGCGGCCGTCCGCGGGGAAGAGCCGCGCTACAGGGAGTGGGTCACGCCCATCTACACCTAAGGGGTCCTCGACCCCGCCGCCTCCTCGAAGAGGTCCGCCACCAGCGCCCGCACCTTGTCCGCGTCGGGTATCAGGTAGTAGCCGGAGGGGGTGTTCTCCTCGGTCAGCTCGCAGTGCGGCTCGTCCCCGCCGCAGGGGAGCAGCACCTCGCTGCGGATCTGGCCGACGTCGACGGCCAGCGCCGTCCGTGCGAGCCGAAGGACGTCTCCGGGGTCGAAGGTCGTCCGCACGAGCGGACCGACCTCCTCGACGATCCCGGGCATGCGGAAGATGCCCGCGCGCGCGAGGCTCTCCCGCAGCGCGAAGATCACCGCCTGCTGGCGACGGGCGCGGCTGAAGTCGTTGCTGTCGTGCCGCGAGCGCGCGTACTTCAGCGCCTGCTCGCCGTCCATGTGCTGGGGCCCCGCCAGGAAGCGGAGGCGCTCCACGCCGAAGTCCTCGGTGGGGTAGTGCTCGTCGCGGAGGGGCCGGCGGACGTCCACGATGACGCCGCCCACCGAGTCGATGGTCGAACGGAACGCCACGAAGTCGATGAGCGCGTAGCTGTGGACCTCGATGCCGAGGAACCGCTCCACGGTGCGGCGCGCCAGCTCGGCGCCCCGCGAGCCCGTGCCGCCGTGCGCGTAGGCCGAGTTGACCTTGTCCGCGCCCACCCCGGGGATCTCAACGAGCGTGTCCCGCGGGATGGAGAGCATCGCCGCCGTCTCGCTCACGGGGTCGAGGCTGAGGACGATCACCGTGTCGGTGTTGTGCGTCTCGGCCAGCTCCTCGCGCGTGTCGACCCCGAGGATCAGGACGTTGAGCCGCTCACGCTCGGACCAGCCCGGCGCGGTGGTCTCGGCGGACGGGGTCCCCACGTCCACCGTCCGGTCGGGCAGCTCGAAGACCGACGTGACCACGCCTGCCCAGGCGCGCGACTGCTCGTAGACGGGGAGGTACGCGAGCCCCAGGCCGAGCATCACGGCGGCGAGGACGGCGTACTCGGCGGGGCGGTGGGAGAGAAGGGCGCCGGCCCGCCCGGCGAAGGCGTCGATGACCACGGCCGCGTGGTACGCGAACAGGGTGCCCACGAGAAGGACCGCCACCAGCTGCGCCCCGCGGATGACCAGCTCCGTCACCGGCGCGGCAATGAGCACGAAGCCCAGCGCGAGCAGCAGGATCAGCGGCGGCAGCAGCAGCATCAGAACACCGCGGACCCAGCGGTCCTGGTACAGCTGCCCGAGGCCGGGCAGGAGCGCGGACAGGAAGGTGGCGAAGCCGGTCCGCTCGCGGGGCCGGGGGACCGTCCGGGCGGGCGGCTGGATCACAGGACCATTGTGGGCTGGTAACTTCGCGCGCGTGCACGGATCGGGCCACGTGGACACCAACACTCTGCGCGGCGCGCGCGCGGTCGGCATCGTCTGCGCGGTCCTGTTCATGGCCCCGGTCGCTCTCTCGCTCGCCTTGCCGCAGGCCTTCTTCTTCCAGCCGTACCACGCGGTGTACGAGCGGATGCTCGGCGCGATCCTCCTGGCCCTGGGTCTGGGGCTGCTCCTGGCGCTCCGCGACCCCGTGCGGAACGCGGGCGTCTACGCGGTCGTGGGACTCTGCAGCGGGTTCCTCGCCATGTCAGTCGTGTACGCGCTGGCTGTGGACGGGGCCGATCCGCTCCACTGGGTGGTGCAGGTCCCCCTTCTCGTCGCGGTCGCGGTCGCGCTCGTGGTCACGTACACCCGGCTCCGGCGGCCCCACCCGCTCGTGACGCGGATCGTGGTCGTCGCCGTCCTGCTATTGCCGCTCGGCCTCTGGCTCTACGACGTCGCGCATCGCGCCTTCGTGCGGCGCTAGGAGGTCGCGGCCTCCGCGCCCAGGACGTCGTGCACGGCGCGGTGGACCACCGCGCGGAACCGTCCCCACGCCGCCCAGTCGCCCACGATCTCCTGGCCGATCTCCGGCGCGATCGCCTCGAGCCGTGCCGCGACTGCCGGCAGCTCGGCGGGATCGACCTCCCGGAAGTCGAGGATCCGCTCGTCGGGATCGAGCGAGCCCAGCGTCCCTCCGGTCTCGTCGAGGAGGAACGCGAAGGTGTGGAAGCTGAGGCGGTCCTCCGCGCTGCCTACGCCGGCGCCCTCGTACTCGATCCACGCGAGGAGCCGCCGCACCTCGACCGCGAGCCCGGTCTCCTCGTGGGTCTCGCGCAGGAGCGCGTCGAGGATGCCCTCGCCGTGCCCGATCCCGCCGGTCGGCAGCCGGTACGCGCCGCTCGGGTAGAAGTCCTTGGTGCTGAGGATCAGCTTCCCGTTCGGCCGGCGGATGGCCATGCAGACCTCCCCGAAGCGGTCGGGACGCCTGATCGGGTCGAAGAACGAGTCGTCGATGTGCGCGCTGACCAGGCGCGGCTGCCCGTATCGCTCCGCGAGGGTAGCGAGCTCACGCTCCGCGGCCTCGCTGAGCCGCTCCTTCCGTGGGTCCGGCACTAGGACCGATCGTACGTGTGAGCTCGCCGAGCGGTGGTGCGGGTAGACTGGGCACGAACAGGCGCTCGAGGGGCCATCCACCCCGATGCCGCCGCAAGAAACCGCTGACGAGGGCGGGACTAGAAGCGGACCCAGAGGCCCTGGGTTACCAACAGGCAGGCGTTGGATCACGACGCCGGCAAGTGAGTGGGCGGCGAAGGTCGCCAACTCGGGTGGTACCGCGGCCTCGAGCCGTCCCGGGAGTGGGACGGCTTTTTCATTGGCCAAGACGGGAGGACGAGCGTGGCAGCGACAGAGCCAAAGGCGCGCGCTGGCGAGCCGGGGTCCAGCTGGCCCGTGGTCGGCTCGACGTTCGACCTGCCGGAGCTGGAGCACCGGATGCTCGACCTCTGGGACACGGAGCGCACGTTCGAGGCGCTCCGGAAGCAGAACGAGGGCAAGCCCGTGTTCTCGTTCATCGACGGGCCTATCACGGCGAACGCCGAGGCCATGGGCATCCACCACGCCTGGGCGCGCACCTATAAGGACATCTTCCAGCGCTACAAGGCCATGGAGGGCTTCGACCAGCGCTACCAGAACGGCTTCGACTGCCACGGCCTCTGGGTAGAGGTCGAGGTCGAGCGCGACCTCGGGCTCGCGAACAAGCGCGACATCGAGCGCTACGGCGTGGACAAGTTCTCGGAGGCCTGCCGCGCCCGGGTGGACCGCTCCGCCGCCGCGTTCACCAGGCAGTCGAGGCGTCTGGGCCAGTGGATGGACTGGGACGACTCGTACTTCACGTACACGGACACCAACATGTCGATGATCTGGGAGGTCCTCAAGACCTGCCACGAGCGCGGGTGGCTCTACAGGGGACATCGCTCCATGCCCTGGTGCGCGCGGTGCGGGACCGCCCTGTCGCAGCACGAGCTGGCCCTCGGGTACCGGGACATGACCCACACGTCCGTGTTCGTGCGCTTCCCGGTGTTGGCTGAGGCGGACGGGGCGGGGGTCAAGGGCAAGGAGCTCGCGGAGCAGCGCGCCTCGTTCCTGGTGTGGACGACGACGCCTTGGACGCTCGCCGCGAATGTGGCTCTCGCGGTGCATCCGGACCTCGATTACGTGCTCGCGAAGCGGGGCGACGAGGTACTGATCGTGTCGCGCGGCACGTTCGGCTCGGCGCTGCGCGGGGACGCGGAGCTGCTGCGCACGGTCAAGGGCCGCGACCTGGTCGGCCTGCGCTTCCGCGGGCCGTTCGACGGCGAGCTGCCGGCCGCGGACGAGGCCGTGCGCGGGCACAAGGTGATCCCGTGGGAGGACGTCGGCGAGGCCGAAGGCACCGGGATCGTGCACATCGCGCCGGGCTGCGGCGAGGAGGACTTCGCGCTCTCGAAGTCCCACGACCTGCCGGTGATCGTACCCATCGACGACATGGCCCGGTACCGCGCCGGGTTCGCGTGGCTCGAGGGCAAGGACGCCCGCGACGTCGCCGACGGGATCGCCGCCGACCTCGACCGTCGCGGGCTGCTCGTGCGCGCCGAGCCGTACACGCACCGCTACCCCGAGTGCTGGCGCTGCCACGAGGAGCTCGTCTTCCGCGTGGACGACGAGTGGTTCATCTCGATGTCCGAGCTGCGGCCGCGCATGATCGCCGCGGCCCGCGAGGTCCAGTGGGTCCCGCCCCACGCCGGGCCGCGCATGGAGAACTGGCTCCAGAACATGGGCGACTGGAACATCAGCCGGAAGCGCTACTGGGGCCTGCCGCTCCCCTTCTACACGTGCGCGAACGAGCACTTCTTCGTCGTGGGCAGCCAGGACGAGCTGCGCAAGCTGGCGAAGACCGGTCTGGAGCAGCTCCGGGAACTCCACCGCCCCTGGATCGACCGGGTGGTCGTCGGCTGCCCCGAATGCGGCGCCGACGCCGAGCGCGTCAAGGAGGTGGGCGACTGCTGGCTCGACGCGGGCGTCGTGCCGTTCTCGACCCTGCGCTGGCAGACGGACCGCGCGTACTGGGAGAAGTGGTTCCCCGCCGAGTACGTCGTGGAGATGGTTGAGCAGGTGAGGCTCTGGTTCTACTCGATGCTCTTCTTCAGCACGGTCGTCATCGGTAAGGCCCCCTACCGCACGGTGCAGACGTTCGAGCCGATGATGGACGCGACCGGCGGCGAGTTCCACAAGACCGGCGAGAACGTGGTGCTGCTGACCGAGGTCATGGAGCGCTCCGGCGCCGACGCCGTGCGCTGGATGGTCGCGCGCGAGCGGCTCGACGCGGTGATGCTCTTCAGCACGACGGCGCTCGACGCGGTCAAGCGGCACCTCCTGACCCTCTGGAACGTGTACTCGTTCTTCGTCACGTACGCGGAGCTCGAGGGTTTCGATCCCAGCGCACCCCTGGTCCCCGCGAAGGAGCGTCCGCTGATGGACCGCTGGCTGCTCTCGACCCTGCACCGGCTCGTCCGCGACTGCCGCGAGTCGCTCGAGGGCTACGACGCGCGCCGAGCGCTCCTGCGGATGGAGCAGTTCTGGGAGGACCTCTCCGTCTGGTACGTGCGCCGGACGCGCCCGCGCTTCTGGGGCACGCGCGACCGGACCAGCACCCTGGCCGCGCAGCAGACCCTGTACGAGGCGCTCACGACGCTCACGCGGCTGGTCGCGCCCGTCATGCCGCTCTTCGCCGAGTCGCTGTACCAGGGCCTCGTCCGGAGCGTCGTCCCTGGGTCAGCCGCATCGGTGCACCACGTGCGCTATCCCACCGCCGATAGCGCGCTCATCGACGAGGACCTCGAGCGCCGCATGGAGGTCGCGCGACGCGTCGTGACCCTGGGTCACGCCGCGCGGTCTGCCGCCGGCGTGAAGGTGCGGATGCCGCTCTCACGCCTGGTGGCCGTCTTCGACGCCACCGATCACGACCGCGGGCTGCTGAACGGCACCGACGAGCTCGCGCAGATGGTCCGCGACGAGCTGAACGTGAAGGCGTTCGACGTGCGCGACGATGCCGAGGGGCTGGTGCGGGAGGTCGTGAAGCCAGAGCTCAAGGTCCTCGGACCCAAGCTGGGCAAGGACCTCCCTAAGGTCCGGGCCGCGCTGGCCGAGGGACGCTACGAGCGGCGCGACGGCGCCGTCGTGGTCGAGGGCGTCACGCTAGAGCTGCACGAGCTGCTCATCTCGCACGAGGGCGCGGCGGGACACGCCGTTGGGCGCGACGCAGGCCTCGTGGTCGCGCTGGACACGC
Source organism: Candidatus Limnocylindria bacterium (assembly GCA_050692015.1). Classification (GTDB taxonomy): domain Bacteria; phylum Chloroflexota; class Limnocylindria; order P2-11E; family P2-11E; genus GWC2-70-10. The sequence continues at coordinate 22,160 of JBOGTE010000004.1, read as the reverse complement.
GGCTGACGCCCGATCTCGAGCGGGAGGGTCTCGCGCGCGAGCTGATTCGCCGGGTGAACGAGCTTCGCCGCGACGCCGGTCTCGAGATCAGCGACCGCATCGCGCTCCGCTACGCCGGCCTGGTCGCCCAGGCGATCGAGAGCTACGGCGAGCTGGTCGCGAGCGAGACGCTCGCATCGTCGGTCACGGCGGGGCTCGCGGGCGCCGGGCACCGCTGGAGCGGCGAGCTCAACGGGGTCGCCGTCGAGCTCGAGCTCGAGAAGGTCTAGGAGGAGGCGAGCAGCGTCCGGCGGAGCGCGTCCGCGATGAGCGCCGGGGCCCGCCGCTTCGCCGGACCGGTGAGGGCGGCGCGCCAGGTGGGGTAGGCGAGTAGAGCATGGGCCAAGGCCGCGGCGTGCTCCGCCCGCATGCGCAGTACCCCGCGCCGTGCCATATCCACCATCGCCCGTTCGATCAGGGCGAGGCGCGCGCGGTCGAGCGAGCGCAGCAGCTCGGCGCTTCCAGGCGCGCCGCTATCGACGAGCAGCTCGAGCACCTGCCGGTCGCTGCGGTAAGTGCGCTCGTGGTAGCCGACGAGATCGTCCAGGATGGCGGTCGCGGCCGCATCGGGCGGCCGCCAGCGCTCGACCTTCCGCGCGAGGATCAGCGCCCGCCGGCGCAGCGCCGCCGTGACCAGCGCCTCCTTCGTCGGAGCGTGGAGGTACACCGTCCGGAGCGCGACGGCCGCGCGCCGCGCGACGTCGGCGAGCCGCAGGTCGGCGTAGCCGCGGATGCCGAGCTCGCGCAGCGCCGCGCGCTCGATCGCCGCTCCGGTCCGCTCGCGACGGTCGGCGCGGGCGCGCTGGACATAGGGCCGCATCCGGGACAGTTTCGCTGCACGCCCGGTGCATCTCAAGGGCCGCGCGCCCTGCTACGCTGACCGCCCGATGGAGAGGAACATCGCGTTCGTCTTTCCGGGCCAGGGCTCGCAGTCCGTGGGCATGGGCCGGGCCGTCTTCGACTCGTCCGACGCCGCCCGCCGGACCTTCGAGGAGGCCGACGACGTCGTCGGCTACCGCCTGTCGGAGGTGTGCTTCGAGGGTCCAGCCGAGCGGCTCGACGACACCGCGGTGGCGCAGCCGGCGATCCTCACCACGAGCGTGGCCATCCTGGAGGCCCTGGCGGAGAAGACGGCCGCCCTGGGGCGCCGCATCAGCGAGGGCGCCGAGCCGCGGGGCGTCTCCGCGCTGCCTGCGGACGTGCGGCCGGTCTACGTCGCCGGGCACTCGCTCGGCGAGTTCACCGCGCTGGTCGCCGCGGGGGTTCTGACGTTCGCCGACGCGCTGCGCCTCGTCGCGGAGCGCGGCCGCCTGGCCGCCACGAAGGGCGCGCGGGGCGCGATGGCCGCCGTCGTGGGCCTTTCCGCCGAGCAGGTCGAGGCCGTCATCCGCGAGCACGCGCCCGACGGAGCGACGGTCGTGGCCAACGACAACGGCCCCGCGCAGGTGACCATCGCCGGCGACGTCGACAGCGTGGCGAGGGTGTGCGATGCGCTCGCGCGTAGCGGCGCGCGAAAGGTCGTGCCGCTGCGCATCTCCGGGCCCTTCCACTTCCCGCCGATGGGCCGCATCGGCGACGAGCTCCGGAGCTTCATGGAGGGTCTGCGCTGGCGGGAGCCCGTCGTCCCGATCGTCGCGAACATCAGTGGCCTGCCGCACCCCGATGCCGCGGCCATCCCCGACGCGCTGGTGCGCCACCTGGCGCAGCGCGTCGAGTGGCTGCGCTCGGTGCGGGCCATGTACGACGGCGGTGCGCGCACCTTCGTCGAGATCGGCGCGGGACAGGTCGTGAGCGGACTGGTGCGCCGCATCGTCGATGCGCGCACGCTGGCCGTCTCGGACCCGCCGTCGATCAGCGACCTGCTCGCCAAGCTGAAGGGAGCGACCCCATGAGCTCACCCCGATCGGCCGATCCTGCTGCGCTGTCTCGGCCTCCGGGGACCCCGGGTACGCGCCGCGTCGTCATCACCGGCCTCGGATGCATCACGCCCGTGGGCAAGGACGTGGCCTCGACGTGGGGCGCCCTCGTCGCGGGCCGCTCGGGCATAGGCCGCATCAGCCGCTTCGACCCCGCTCCCTACGAGACGCAGATCGCGGGCGAGGTCAACGACTTCGACCCGCTCCTGTACATGGACCGCAAGGACGTCCGCCGGACCGACCGGTTCACGCAGCTCGGGGTCGGTGGCGCCGCGCAGGCCATCGCCGACTCGAAGCTCGACCCAGCGAAGGAGGGCGACCGCATCGGCGTCGCCATCGCCACGGGCGTGGGCGGCCTCGAGACCCTCATCGAGCAGGTCCTGGTGATGGAGAAGCGCGGCCCGAGCCGGCTGTCGCCCTTTCTCGTTCCTATGCTGATGGCGAACGCGGCCTCGGCGCAGGTCTCCATGCAGTTCGGCGTCCGCGGCCCCAACCTGACGCACGTCTCGGCCTGCGCGTCGAGCGCTCACGCTCTCGGCGAGAGCGCCGAGATGATCCGTCGCGGCATGTGCGAGGCGATGGTCGCCGGCGGGTCCGAGGCGGCCGTGATCCCGCTGGCCATCGGCGCGTTCTCGACGATGCACGCGATGAGCCGGCGGAACGACGACCCGGAGCACGCCTCGCGGCCCTTCGACAAGGACCGCGACGGCTTCGTGCTCTCGGAGGGCTCCGCGGCGGTGGTCCTCGAGGAGCGCGAGCACGCGCTCGCGCGCGGCGCGCACGTCTACGCCGAGATCGTCGGCTACGGCGCGACCGCCGACGCCTACCACATCACGTCACCCTCCCCGGAGGGCGAGGGCAACGCCCGCGCGATGCGCATGGCGCTCGAGGAGGCCGGCCTGGAGCCCGCGGCGATCGACTACATCAACGCGCACGGCACCTCGACGCAGCCCAACGACCGCGAGGAGACCGCTGCCATCAAGCAGGTCTTCGGCGACCACGCCCGGAAGCTGATGGTCTCCTCCACCAAGTCCATGACCGGCCACCTCCTCGGCGCCGCCGGAGCGCTCGAGGCCATCGCCTGCGTCCTGGCCATCCAGGACGGCTGCGTACCCCCGACGATCAACTACACCACGCCCGACCCGGCACTCGACCTCGACTACGTGCCCAACCAGGCCCGCGCCGTGAAGATCCGCACCGCGCTCTCCAACTCGATGGGCTTCGGCGGGCACAACGCCTCCCTGATCCTCACCGCGCCCGACGGCGCCTAGTGCCGCCATTCGACGGCAGGGTCGCCCTCGTCACGGGCGGCGCGCGCGGGATCGGGCGTGCGACGGCGGTCCGCCTCGCGCGCGGCGGCGCGCGGATCGCGCTCAACTACAAGGGCAACCAGGCCGCGGCGGAGGAGGCCAAGCGCCTCGTCGAGGAGGCCGGCTCGGCGGCCACGACCCTCCAGGGCGACGTCTCCGTCGAGGCGGACGTGGACCGGGTCGTCAAGGAGGCCCTCGCCTTCGGGGGCGGGAAGATCGACATCCTCGTGAACAACGCGGGCATCACGCGGGACGACCTCCTGATCCGCATGACCGCCGAAGCGTGGGACGCGGTGCTGGACCTGAACCTTCGCGGGGCGTTCCTGGTCACGCGCGCGGTGATGCGGCCGATGATGAAGGCGCGCTACGGCCGCGTGGTCAACGTCTCGTCGATCGCGGGGGTCGCCGGGAACGCGGGCCAGGCCAACTACGCCGCCGCGAAAGCGGGGCTCATCGGCTTCACCAAGACCGTGGCGCGCGAGATGGCCAGCCGCAACGTGACCTGCAACGCGGTCGCGCCGGGGTTCGTTCCGACCGACCTGACGAACGCGCTCCTCGAGCAGATGCAGGAGACGATCCTCAAGAACATCCCGCTGGGCCGGTTCGGCACCGTCGAGGACGTCGCGAGCGCGATCGCTTTCCTGGCGTCGGACGAGGCCAGCTACATCACCGGCCAGGTGCTGATCGTTGATGGCGGGATGGTGACGTAAGCGGCCCATCGACCGCCTAGCATCGCTTCGGTGTTCCCGCTCTCGCGCGTCCTCCTCATCGGCACCGTGGCGCTCGTCGCGTACACGCTCGACCGGGTCACGAAGAGCTGGGTCGTCTCGGAGATCCCCTTGAACACGTCACGGGAGGTCGTGGACGGCTGGGTCCACGTCGCGCACGTCCGCAACACGGGCGCCGCGTTCGGGCTCCTGCCGGAGCGGACCTCGCTCCTGTCGATCCTCTCGGTGATCGCGGTGCTGGTGATCCTCTACTACTACCGCACCCTCGCCGCGCGCTCGGCGCCCATCGCGGCGACCCTGGGGATGCAGCTGGGCGGCGCGGCGGGCAACCTCGTGGACCGGGTCGGACAGGGCTACGTCGTGGACTTCGTGGACGTGGGCATACCGGGCGGGTGGCGCTTCTGGGCGTTCAACCTGGCGGACTCGTCCATCGTCGTCGGCATCGGACTGGTGATGCTCCTCCTCTGGCTGGAAGAGAGGCGCCAGGCGAAGGCGCCGGCGTGAGCGATCGCCGCATCGCGATACACGCCGACGCGGGAGCGGCGCGGGTGGACCGGTTCGTCGCCGAGCGCACAGAGCTCTCGCGCAGTGCGATCACCCGGCTGGCGCGCGACGGCCGCGTGCGGATCGCCGGCCGGTCCGTCGAGGCCGGCCACAAGGTGCGGGCGGGGGACGAGATCGAGGTCGACGTCCCGGAGGAGGCGCCGCCGCCGTCGCTCCTGGCCGAGGACATCGCGGTCGAGGTCCTCTACCAGGACGGCGACGTGATCGTAGTGAACAAGCCGGCGGGCCTCGTGGTGCACCCAGCCCACGGTCACGCGGCCGGGACCCTCGTCAACGCGCTGGTCTCGCGCATCGCGGGCGAGGAGGGCCGGGCCGCCGGGCGGCCGGGCATCGTTCACCGGCTGGACAAGGACACCAGCGGGGTGATGATCGTGGCCCGGAACGACGTGGCGCAGGTCGCGCTGGCGCGGCAGCTCCAGGGGCGCACCGTGCGCAAGGAGTACCTGGCCCTGGTGTGGGGCGACCCCGGACCCGAGCCCGCCGTCATCGACGCGCCTCTGCTGCGCGACCCGGGCGACCGCCGCCGGATGATCGTCCGCGTGGCCGGCCGGGAGTCGGTCACGCGCTTCAAGCGGGCCGCCTCTTATGGCAGCGGGAACGACCGGCGGGCCCTCCTTCACGTGCAGCCGCTGACGGGACGCACCCACCAGATCCGCGCGCACCTGGCCTTCGCGAGAACGCCTATCGTTGGCGACCCCGTGTACGGCAGGCGCAACGATCCGAGCGGCCTGGGCAGGCAGTTCCTGCACGCCTGGCGCCTCACCGTCCGCCTCCCGCACGCCGGTGAGCGCACGTTCACCGCGCCGCTCGCTCCCGACCTCGTCGCCTACCTCGCGGTCCTCGGCGCCCCGCGCGAGACGGCGGAGCCTTACGGGGAGGTCGCGTGAAGGAAGAGAGCGAGCGACGAGCGGCTTCGCCGGGAGGAGCGAGTCCGCCATTGATCGAGCGGAGCGAGGCGGCGAGGCACGGCGATGCGGAAGCGAGCCGGGTCGAGCGCGAAAAGCAGGAGGGGTCGGGCGCGGCCAAGCGCGAAGAGCGTCCGAGAGCGGCGGTCCAGGGTCTCCTCGTGATCATCTCGGCGCCTTCGGGGGCGGGGAAGGACGCGACGATCGAGCGCCTCGTGCCAGAGCTCGGCGACGCGACCCTCTACGTGACGGCGGCGAGCCGCGCGCCCCGGCCGGGCGAGCGGCACGGCGTGCACTACTACTTCTACGAGCCCGAGAAGTTCCGCGAGGAGATCGAGCAGGGCAACTTCCTCGAGTGGTCGGTGGTCCACGGCGAGTACAAGGGCGTGCGGCGCGATGCCGTGGCCGAGACGCTGCGCCGGCACCGGATCGTCATCGTCAAGCCCGATCCGCAGGGCATGCGGAAGCTGAAGGCCGAGCTCCCGGAGGCGCTCACCATCTTCCTCATGCCGCCGTCGCTCGACTCGCTCCGCCGCCGGCTCGTCGCCCGCGGCACCGAGACGCCCGAATCGCTCGAGCTGCGCATGCGCAACGCGGAGGTCGAGATGGCCGCCGCTCCCGAGTACGACCACGTCGTAGTGAACGAGGACGGGCAGCTGGACCAGACGGTGCGCGAGGTCGCTGAGATCATCCGCAGGGAGGCCGAGCGGCCCCGCACCTACTGGCTGTGAGCGCGGGCGCGCCTCCACTCTCGACGGCCGAGGTAGCCGTCTTCGCGGGCCTGCGCGGCCCCGCCCGCACGTTCACCTACGGCGTCCCCGACGCGCTCGAGCTCGCTCCGGGCCACCTGGTGCGGGTCGGCCTCGGGACGCGCAGCGTCCCGGGGGTCGTGGTCGCGGTCGGCGTGCCGTCGGACCGTGCGGGTCTTCGGGACATCGAGGGGCTGGTCCACCCCGGGCCGGTCCTGTCGGCGCACCAGATCGAGCTGGCGAGGTGGATCGCCGGACGCTACCGGGCCGGCCTCGCCGACACCCTCCGCGCGATGGTGCCGCCCGGCCTGGCCGCGCGTGCCCGCGGGAACCTCGGGGTCACCAGGTCGCGGAAGGCGCGGCGCGTCCCGCTCGAGCTCGCGCTCACCGAGACCGACGAGGTGCGGGGCGCCGCGCTGACGGCGGCGCAGGAGCGGGCGCTCGCGCGGATCGTCGGGTCGCTCGCGTCACACGGCGGGTCGTTCCTCCTCCACGGCATCACCGCGAGCGGCAAGACCGAGGTGTACCTCCGGGCGGCCGCCGCGGCCCTGGGGCGCGGGAGCGGCGTGATCGTGCTCGTGCCGGAGATCGCCCTAACGGCACAGGTGGTCGCCCGCTTCGTCGCGCGGTTCGGTGAGCGGGTCGCCCTGCTGCACAGCGCGCTCTCGCAGGGCGAGCGCTACGACGAGTGGCGGCGGGTCCTGGACGGCGCGGCGGACGTGGTGATCGGGTCGCGCTCCGCGCTATTCGCCCCGCTCGCCCGGCCGGGCCTGATCGTCGTGGACGAGGAGCAGGAGCCCTCCTACAAGCAGGAGAGCGCGCCGCGCTACCACGCCGTCGAGGCGGCGCTCGCCCTGGGCCGCATCTGCGGCGCCAGCGTCGTCCTCGGAAGCGCGACGCCGCGCGTGACCACTTACCACGCCGCGCGCACGGGGGAGCTCGACCTCCTGGACATGCCGGAGCGCGTGCAGGAGCTGGGTCTGCCGGTCACGACGGTCGTGGATCTGCGCCTCGAGCTCAAGGCCGGCGAGCGAGGCACCCTATCCCGCGCGCTGCGGATCGCGCTGGCGCGCACCGTCGAGAGGGGCGAGCAGGCGATCCTGTACCTCAACCGCCGCGGGTACGCCACGGTGGTGCTCTGCCGCGACTGCGGCTACGCCGCCGCCTGCCCGGCGTGCGACATCCCCTTCGCCTGGCATGCCGCGGGCCCCGGGGTCGCTGGTCGGCTGCTCTGCCACCGCTGTGGCCGGCACCAGGAGGGCGCTCCCGAGACATGCCCCAAGTGCGGGAGCAAGCGCATCCGCCACCTCGGCGTGGGCACGCAGCGCGTCGAGGACGACGTCCGGGCCGCCGTGCCGGGCGCCCGCGTCGTCCGCCTCGACCGTGACGCGGTCAGGCGGAGGGGCGCTCACGCCGCGGCGTACGAGCTGATGCGCTCCGGCAGGGCGCAGGTGATCGTCGGCACCCAGATGGTCGCCAAGGGCTTCGACCTCCCGGGCGTGACGCTCGTGGGGGTGGTGAACGCGGACACCGTGCTCAACCTGCCGGACCACACGGCGTCGGAGCGGACCTTCCAGTTACTGACCCAGGTCCTTGGCCGGTCGGGGCGCGGTCCGGCCGGCGGCCGCGGGATCCTGCAGACCTACCTGCCGGACCACTACGCCGTCCGTGCGGCCGCGGCGCACGACTACGCGGCCTTCGCCCAGGCCGAGCTCGAGACGCGGAAGCGCTTCGGGCATCCGCCGTTCGGCAGGCTGGTGCTCCTCCAGACCTCCGCCAAGAAGGAGGACACCGTGCGCCGCCGCGCCGCCGACCTCGCGAAGGCGCTGCGCGAGAGCGCCGACGGCGACGCGGAGGTCCTGGGCCCCGCTCCCGCCTTCGCCGCGAAGCAGGCCGGCAGCTACCGCGTGCAGGTGGTGCTGCGCGGCCCACGGCCGGAGGCCGTGCTGGACCGCGCCGAGCCCGGCCCCGAGTGGACCGTGGACGTGGACCCCACGACACTCCTCGGGTGAGCGGAGCCAATAGCCGCGCACCGTCGGCCCGTGGCACGCTTGCGCCGGTGAGCGACGAGACCGAAGGACCCGAGAAAGAGACCGAGCGCACCGAGCCGCGCCTCCGCGTCGTCAAAGGGAAGCCGTGGCGCATAGATCCCGGGCGGCGCGCCAAGTGGAGCGAAGAGGACTTCGTCCGGCGTAACGCGCTCGACATCCGCCAGATCGGCGACCCGGTGCTTCACGCGGTCGCCAAGAAGCCGAACCTGCCGCGCGCCGAGCTGGAAGCGCTCGTCCAGCGGATGTTCGCGTCGATGGTGGCCGCGCAGGGCGTAGGCATCGCCGCGTCCCAGATCGGCATCCCGCTGCGCGTGACGATCATGGACGTGGACGAGATGGGCGTGGTGGCCATCGACCCGCGCATCGAGTGGGTGAGCGACGAGGTGGAGGAGACGAGCGAAGGCTGCCTCTCGGTGCGCGGGTTCTACGGCATGCTCGAGCGGCCGCTGGCGGCCCGCCTGGTCGCGACGGACGTCGCGGGTCGCCGCTTCACGCTCGAGGGCGACGAGGTGGGCGCCCAGGTCATGCTCCACGAGACCGATCACCTCGGGGGCGTCCTGTACGTCACCCATCTCCGGTCGCGCGAGGACCTCCGGCCCGTCGAGCCGGACGAGACCGAACAGGTCAGCGCCTGACGCGAGTCGCCTTCCTGGGGACGCCGGCGTTCGCGGTGCCCAGCCTCGAGGCGCTCATCGAGCTCCGCCAGCAGGGCGCCATCGAGCTCGTGGCGGTGGTGACGCAGCCGGACCGCCCCGGGCACCGGCGGCGGATCCAGTCACCTCCGGTGAAGGAGGTCGCGGCCGCGGCTGGGGTCGAGCTGTTCCAGCCGGAGCGTCTGGGCGGTGAGGCGCTGGAGGCGATCCTGGCGGTCCGGCCGGACGCGCTGGTGTGGGCCGCGTACGGGAACCTCGTCCCGCGGCGGCTCCTCGAAGCGGTCCGCGGCCGCGCTCTCAACGTGCATCCGTCCCTCTTGCCGCGCTGGCGGGGCGCGGAGCCGGTGGCGCACGCGATCCTGGCCGGTGACGCCGAGACGGGCGTCTCGCTCATGGAGGGGACGGCGGCGCTCGACGCGGGCGGGGTCGTGGCGCAGGAGCGTGTGGCCATCGGGCCCGACGAGACGGCGGGCGAGCTGGAGCTGCGCCTGGCGCTCCTGGGAGCGCGCCTTCTCGAGCGTGAGCTGCCCAGGTACCTCGCCGGCGGCATCGCGGTCACCCCGCAGGACGAGGCGCTCGTCACCTGGGCGCCCAAGCTGGATCCGGCGCAGGGGCGGCTCGATCCCGGGCGGCCCGCCGCCGAGCTCGCGCGGATGGTGCGTGCGTACACGCCCGATCCGGGGGCCTTCTCCTTCTATAAGGGGACGCGCCTCGGGATCCTGCGGGCCTCGGTCGCGGGCGGGCCCGCCGCGGAGCCGGGCACCCTGCGGGTCGAGGCGGGAGTGCCCGAGGTCGCGACGCGGTCGGGGTGGCTTCGGCTGGACGAGGTCCGGCCGGCCGGGAAGCGCGCGATGACCGGGGCCGACTGGGTCCGGGGGCTTCGCGACCTGGCGAACGCGCGGCTGCCGAGCTAGGAGCGGGCGCGGGCCTTCTTGGCCTTCTTCTCGGCCATCCGGGCGGGCTTGGTCAGCGTGCGGCGGCAGCGCGTGCAGATGCGCTGCTTGACCCCCTGGACGATCACCGTCTGGAGGTTCACGTCGAAGCGGCGGTGCGTGTGCACCTTCGAGTGGCTGACGTTGGATCCGTACGCGGCTTGCTTGCCGCAGATCTCACAGGCGCGTGCCATCAGGGTGACGTCTCCTTCGGGAAAACAGCGTTGCTCTGCTAGGCTCCGATGATCGTAGCACGGTGGGACGGCCGCGCCCTGCTCGATGTGATCGAAGCGGCGGCGGCGCGCCTTCAGCGCGACACCGCCGAGGTAGACGCGCTGAACGTGTACCCGCTCCCCGACGGCGACACCGGCCGGAACATGTACCAGACGATCGTGGCCGCGCTGGTGCGCGCCCGCGAGGCGGCTCCGAGCGTGCGCGAGGTGAGCGCGGCCCTGGCGCAGGGCGCGCTGATGGGCGCCCGCGGCAACAGCGGCGTGATCCTGTCGCAGATCATGCGCGGCTTTCGCGAGGCCTTCGCCGCTTCGGACACCGCCGGGGGCGCCGAGCTCCGCGAGGCGCTCGCGCGGGCGCGGGCCAACGCGTTCAGCGCCGTGGATCGCCCGGCCGACGGCACCATGCTCTCGCTCTGCGCCGCGGTGGACGAGCGCATGAGCGCCAACGACGACATCGCGGCAGTCCTGCGGACGGCGCTCGAGGCCGGCGCCGATGCGCTGCGCCGGACGATGGAGGACAACCCGCTGAACCGGGCCGCGGGCGTCGTGGACGCCGGGGCGTACGGGATCTGGCTGCTGCTCCTGGGCGCGCTCGAGCGGGTCGATCCGCGCGCGGCGGCGCGCGTGGAGATGCCGGAGCTGCGCCGTGCCGGCGCGAAGCGCGTCGCTCCCGGCCCTTCGTCGGCCGAGGTCGCCTCGTGGACGGGCGGCCACTGCGTGCAGTACCTGGTGCCCTCGCCCAGCCGGAAGCCGGAGGACCTGCGCCGTGAGATGGTCGCGGCCGGCGCCGACAGCGTGCTCGTCGTCGGGGACAGCGACCTCATAAAGGTGCACGCGCACGCAGCTCGGCCGGAGACGATCACGGCCATCGGCGAGTCGGCGGGCGCGCTCCAGGATCTGATCGTCGAGGACTTCGACAGCATGGTCGCCGAGCACGAGCGCGCGACAGGGATCGTCCTGCGCTCACCCCCGCGGCCGCTCGGTGCCATCGCGATCGTGCCGGGCGACGGGTTCGCCGAGATCGCCCGTTCCTTCTATGTCACGCCGCTCCGGGGCGGCGCCACGATGAACCCGTCCGTGGGGGAGATGGTGGAGGCGATCCGCGCGGCCAACGCCGAGACGGTGGTGATCCTGCCGAACGACAAGAACGTGATCCTGGCCGCGCGAGAGGCGGCGCGCGCCTCGGAGAACGCCGTGGAGGTCGTGGAGACAACGAGCGTGGCCCAGGGCATGGCGGCCCTGGTGCCGTTCGACCCCATGGCCGGAGCGTCCGGGAGCGGCTCGAGACGCGAGGTGGCGGACGTGATCCGCGAGATGCGCGAGGCGGCGCGGGACGCCCACGGGATCGAGGTCACCTACGCCACTCGCGAGACCTCCATCGACGGCGTCACCGTCGCACGAGGTGAGGCCATCGCGCTGGTGGACGGGCGCCTGGCGGCGAGCGCCGCGGACGCGGTAGAGGCGCTCGAGCGCGCGGCCGAGCGGCTGGGCGAGCTGGCACAGCGCGAGGATGCCGAGCCATTCCAGCCGGAGATCGTGGCGCTGTACGCCGGCGCCGACGTCAGCGAGAACGAGGCTGAGGACGCGGCCGGACGGCTGCGAGCGAAGCTCCCCGGTGCGGAGGTGGAGGTCCGCCGTGGCGGTCAGCCGCACTACCCCTACATCGTCCAGGTCGAATAAGGCGAACACCCCCCTCGCGGAGCCGGTGCGGCGGCTGCGCGGTGTCGGGACGGAGGCGGCGCTGCTCCTCGAGCGGCTCGGCATCCGGACCATCGGGGACCTCCTCTGGCACCTGCCGCGGACGCACGAGGACTTCTCCAAGATCGTCCCGCTGCGCTCGGTCAGGGAGGCATCGCAGCAGACGGTGATCGCGCAGGTCGGCCACATCACCACCCGGCGTACCAAGGGCGCCACCCTCACGGAGATGGAGCTGAGGGACGAGAGCGGCGTCCCCACCCGGCATCGCGCGGTCTGGTTCGGCAGGCAGTTCATCCAGCAGCGCTTCCAGGAGGGCCAGCTCGTCCGGGTGTCCGGCCGGACCAAGTGGTTCGGTCAGGGACTGTCCTTCGACAAGCCCACCGTGGAGCCGGCGGACCGCGAGGCCGTCCAGACCGGGCGGATCGTCCCCGTCTATCCCCTCACGGGCGGGCTGAAGCAGTTCCAGGTCCGCCGCTGGCTGCACACGGCGGTCGAGGGCGCGCGCGACCGCAGCGGCGCGCTCGTCACGAGCCCGCTGGTGAACGAGGTGCCGGACCCGCTGCCGGCCGAGGTCGTGTCGCGGTACGAGCTCCCGTCGGCCGCCGAGGCGCTGCGGCAGGTGCACTTCCCCGACGACCCGATGCGCCTCTTCCACGCCCGCCGCCGGCTCGCTTTCGAGGAGCTCTTGGTGCTCCAGCTCGCGACCGCTCAGAAGCGCGCACGCTGGATTGCGACCTCCGAGGCTGTCCCGCTCGAGGCGCCGGACGGCGACGTCGGGTCCTGGATGGCGGCTCTGCCATTCGAGCTCACGCGGGCGCAGCGGCGCTCGCTCGACCAGATCCGCTCCGACCTGGCGCGACGCATCCCGATGACGCGGCTGCTACAGGGGGACGTTGGGTCGGGCAAGACCGTCGTGGCCGCGCTGGCCATGCGCATCGCCGTGGCCTCGGGCGCGCAGGCTGCGCTCATGGCCCCCACGGAGCTGCTCGCGGAGCAGCACCACCGCACCCTCGGCGCGCTCTTCGGCGAGGCCGGCGCGCCGCGCCTCGAGCTCCTCACCTCGAGCGTGACGGGCGAGCGCCGGGTCCGGCTCCTGGACGACCTCGCGCGCCAGCGCCTGGACGTCGTGGTCGGGACGCACGCCCTCCTGGAGGAGGGCGTGGGGTTCGCGCGGCTCGCCCTGGCCGTCGTCGATGAGCAGCACCGTTTCGGCGTGGAGCAGCGGGCCAAGCTCCGCGAGAAGGGGATCGTCCCGCACGTCCTGCTCACGACCGCGACGCCCATCCCGCAGACGCTGTCGCAGACGATCCATCGCGACCTGGACCTCTCCACGATCGACGAGCTTCCGGGCGGCCGCGAGGACATCAAGACCGAGGTCCGGCCGCCCGACGCGCTCCCCCGTATCTGGCCCTGGGTCCGGGAGCGAGTCGCCCTGGGCGAGCAGGCATTCGTCGTGTGCCCGCGCATCGACCCGTCAGAGGAGGCGCCCTCGGAGCCCGGCGTGCTCTTCGATCCGACCGAGAGCGCCGCGCTGCCGAGCGCGGTCGCGACCGAGCAGGAGCTCCGCGCCGGTCCGCTACGGGGGCTGCGCATCGCCCTGGTCCACGGGCGGATCCCCCAGCGCGAGCGCGACGCGGTCATGGCGCGGTTCCGGGAGGGTGAGATCGACGTGCTCGTCGCCACGACCGTCATCGAGGTCGGCATCGACATCCCGAACGCGACGGTCATGGTCGTGCTCGGCGCGGAGCGCTTCGGCCTGGCGCAGCTCCACCAGCTGCGCGGCCGGGTGGGCCGCGGCGAGCGCCGCTCGTTCTGCGTTCTGGTGAGCCCGGCACGCGACTCCGAGCGCCTCGCGGCCATGACCGAGCGCAAGCGCGACGCGGACGGCGCCCTCCGGCTGCTCGACGGCTTCGACCTCGCGTCGCGCGACCTGCAGATCCGCGGCCCCGGCCAGTTCCTCGGGCAGGAGCAGAGCGGCTTTGCGGAGCAGCTGCGCATCGTCGATCTCGCCGACATCGACCCGCGCCTGCTGGAGGAGACCACGGCCGAGGCCGACCGGATCGTCGCGGCCGATCCCGAGCTCGCGCGGCCGGAGCACGCCGGACTGCGCGAGGCCGTGGACGACCTGTGGCAGCGGTACGCGTACGCATGAGGGTCGTGGCGGGGGAGGCCAAGGGTCGCCGCCTCGTGTCCGCGCCGGCGTCCGTCACCCGCGCGGCGACGGAGCGCATCCGGATGAGCCTCTTCGGGATCCTGGAGCCCCGGCTCGAGGACGCGGCGGTGCTGGACCTCTTCGCGGGCGCGGGCACCATCGGCATCGAGGCGCTCTCGCGCGGCGCCGCGCACGCGACCTTCGTCGAGCGCGATCCGGCGGCGCTGCGCGCCCTGAGGCAGAACCTGGGTGCCACCGGGCTCGAGGCGCGGGCGACCGTGGTCGCGCGAGAGGTCCTGGCATTCCTGGAGCGGGGCGCGGGCGGACCGTACGACCTCGTGTTCTGCGATCCGCCGTTCGCGGACGTGGACGTGCTGTCGGCGACGCTCGCTCATCCGGGGCTCCGCGCCTCGCTCGCGCCGGACGCGCTCGTGGTGAGCCGCGTGATGCGGAAGCATCCGGCGGCCCTCCCGGCGGCCGCGGCCGTCGAGCGCACGAAGGAGATCGGCGAAGAGGCGCTCGTGTTCCTGCGGTACGCTACCGCCGCCTGAGGAGGGATCAGTGGATATCCAGTTCCTGGTAGAGCGCCTGGAGACCCTCGTCGTCGGCGCGCGCAAGGTCCCGATGACCAACCAGATCGTGCTCGAGCAGTCCGCTCTCCTTGACCTCATCGACCAGCTGCGCATGGCCATCCCGGAGGAGGTGCGCCAGGCGCGGCGCATCAACCAGGAGGGCGACCGGGTGATCGCACACGCGCGCGAGGAGGCGGAGCGGATCATCGGCGCCGCGCAGGAGCAGGCGGCACTGCTGCTTCAAGATTCGGCCATCCTCAGGGAGGCCGAGATGCGCGCGGACGACATCAAGGACAAGGCCGAGCAGCGCGCGGAGGAGACGATGCGCGGGGCCGACCGTTACGCCGCGGACGTGCTCCTGCGGCTCGAGGGCGACCTCGACAAGACGCTCTCGATCGTGAAGAAGAGCCTCGAGGTGCTCGAGGAGCGACGGGCCGCGACAGCGGAGGCGTAGCCTCCATGAAGGTCAGCGTCGCGCCGCTCCTGAAGCAGGTGGTCGGCCACCGGGTGGAGCACCACGTCGCGGAGGGGCCGCCGATCGACCCGCGTGGCGAGAGCGCGGGACTCCTCGACGCCGGGATCACCGCCTTCGAGGCCGACGTCCGCGCGACGCACACGGACCCCGGCGCCTACCTCGAGGGCGACGTGCGCGCGACCATCGCCGCCGAGTGCGCTCGCTGCCTCCGGCCGATCACGACGCCGGTCGAGACGCGCTTCGCGGAGCAGTACTACGCCATCATCCACGTCGAGTCGGGCGCCTCCATGCCCGACGCCCCGGGCGACGCCAAGACCATCGGCTCCGACTTCACGATCGACCTGACCCCTCTGATCCGCGAGGAGGTCATCCTCGCCACGCCGCTCTCGGTGCTCTGCCGGCCGGACTGCCGGGGCCTGTGCCCCGACTGCGGCGGCGACCTCAACGAGCGTCCGCACACGCACGACGAGGCCATCGACGAGCGCTGGTCGAAGCTGCGCGAGCTCGCGGACCTGGCTCCTGACGAGACCCGCGGCGACCGGGCATGAGAGACTAGACCTATAGCCGCTGTACAGAAAGCGCGTTAAGCGCCTAAAGAGGCACAGAAAGCGCGTTAAGCGCCTAAAGAGGAGCCACATGTGGCCGGTCAACCCAAGAAGAAGATCTCCCATGCCAACCAGGGCAAGCGCAGGAGTCACCTGGCGCTGTCCGCGGTGGGCCTCGGCCCCTGCCCGCAGTGCCGGGCGCTGAAGCGGCCGCACCAGGCCTGCCCGCGCTGCGGCACATACCGCGGCCGTCAGGTCATCAACATCAGGACGAAGAAGCAGGCGGGCACCGCCTAGCATCCCGCTGATGCGCATCGCGATCGACGCGATGGGCGGCGACCACGCCCCGGACGAGATCGTCCGGGGCGCGCTGCTGTACCGGGCATCGGGCGGAACGGCCGAGGTCGTCCTCGTCGGCCGCGAGGGCGAGCTCCGGAGGCTCCTAGGCACGAGCGCACCCTCGGGCGTGTCCGTGGTCGATGCACGGGAGGTCGTGGGCATGGGGGAGCACCCCGGCGCGGCGCTCCGCCGACGGGCGGACACGTCGATCGGCGTCGCGACGCAGCTGGTGAAGGACGGCAAGGCCGACGCGGTCGTGTCGGCCGGGAACACCGGCGCGACGATGGCGGCCGCGCTGCTCGTCCTCGGCCGGGTCCGCGGCATCGACCGGCCCGCGCTCTGCGGGATGGTCCCCACCACCAAGCGCCGCCCGGCGTGCCTCCTCGACGCCGGCGCGACGATGGACGCGACCGCCGCGAACATCCTCGACTACGCCCGCATGGCCTCGCGCTTCCTGGAGCGCGTGCACGGCGTGGAGAGGCCGAGCGTCGGCCTGCTCAACGTCGGCGAGGAGCCCGAGAAAGGCGGCCGGCTGCAGCTCGAGGCCTTCGCGCTGCTCTCGGCGGCGAGCGACCTCTCCTTCTACGGGAACGTCGAGGGCCGCGACATCCTGCGCGGCACGACCGACATCGTCGTGACCGACGGCTTCACCGGCAACACGGTCGCCAAGGCCATGGAGGGCGTACAGGAGGTCCTCAGCGAGGGCATCAAGCGCGACATCTTCGGCGGCCCGTTCGGGAAGGCCGCTGCCCTGCTCGCGCTGCCCGGGATCGGGAGGTTCCGCGCGCGGATGGACTACGAGCCGTACGTCTCGGCGCCGCTGCTCGGAGTGGCGGGCGTCTCCGTGGTGACCCACGGGCGGGCGCGCGCGCGGATGCTGCGCCTCGCGATCGACGTGGCCGAGCGTGCCGTCGCCGGCGACCTCATCGGCGCGATCCGTGCGGGAGCGTCGGAGGCGACCGCGTGACGGACCGCTCGGGCCCGCGCCTGCCGCGACAGCGGGAGCCGCGCGGCGGCCGGCACCCCGCGCGCAAGCTCGCGCTCCAGACGCTGTTCGAGATCGACCTCAGCCGGAACGACCCCCGGTCCATCTGGGAGCGCGGCGTGTTCCGGGCCGGACTGAGCGACGAGGCCGGGACCTTTTCCTGGCAGATAGTGGAAGGGGTTCTCGAGCACCGCCGGGAGCTGGACGGGGAGATCGGCGCGCTGGCGCCGGAGTTCCCGATCGACCAGATGCCGCGCATCGACCGGAACGTCCTGCGCATCGCCCTGTACGAGCTCCGCTACGCGGGCGACGCCCCCGCGAGCGTGATCATCGACGAGGCGGTCGAGCTGGCGAAGCTCTTCGGGTCCGAGGCCTCGGCCAAGTTCGTGAACGGGGTCCTCGCGACGGCCGTCGGGGGGCGCGAGTACGCCGAGGACGACCGAGCCGGCGAAGGGCCCTAGGGAGCTAGACAGGACGTCCACCGGTTTATTCGAGACCCCTCCTAGCGCACCTGGATCGAGAAGCTCACCGCCCCGACGTCAGCCCCGTCGCGAGGGCTGGGCCAGAAGACCTCGAGGGTCAGGAACCCGCTCGCGTTCGCGGGCACCTGGACCTCTGTCTCGAAGGTTCCCCAGACCGGGCTCGTCCCGAGGCTCGCCGTGGTGAATCCGGTTGCGAGCTCGCGGCCGTTCCGGTCCTTGAGCCGCCAGGAGACGTGTGCCTCGAACGCGCGGGCGGCGCCGCGCAGGGTGAACGTGCGCTCGACGAGTGAAGAGTCGGTCCCTGGCCGCGGCTCGTACACCGCGACGCTGTCCGATACCGCCCGCGAGTGCCCGCCGATATCGATGGTGAGAAGCATCGTCCCGGGCTCACCGGGCTCGAGGGACACGCGCCAGGGGCGCGCATCGTCGAGCCCGAGCCAGTACACGATCCCGGCGTCGTTGGGCATCGACGCCACTTCGACCGATCGAAGGGGTGACCGGGCCACGTCGGGATCGCCTTGCCCGCCGTCCGAGGACCGTGCCCCGCCGATCCCGATCTCGAGCACAGACTTCGCGCGGCTGTCCGGTCCGTCACGAGCGGGATCGCCGGGTCGCAGCTCGGCCGTCATCCGCGGTGACCAGAAGCCGCCCTCAGGCGCCTCGGTCGCCTCCATCTCGATGACGAACCGGATCCCGCCTGCCAGGTCCAGGGTGCGCGTCGTGACGGTGCTGGGACGCGCGTCGTCCTCGAGCGCGATGCGCTCCTCGGTCCGCACGCCCTGATAGGGCAGGACCTCCTCGCGGGACATCGGCGCGTCGATGACCGCCTGGTCGATGATCAGCTCGGACCCGCCCTGCTCGGCCAGGAGCGCGCGGCGGATGCCGGGCTCCTCGGTGATCGTGTACACCAGCTGCTGTACGACAGCGAGCGTCATCGCCGAGCTGCTGATCCGGTCGAACGTGCCGGGGCCGAACTCGACGGTCGCGAGATCGCCCTCGACGCGCACCGTCAGCTCGAGGGAGCCATCGCGCCCCATCAGCCCCGCGGGGTTCGTGGCCGGCTCGTCCGGGACTTCGTCGCCTGCCGCACGCTGCAGCGCGAGGACGCGCGAAGAGATCCGGCTCTCGGCGGACGAGTCGTCGAACGTGTCGCGCACGTACGCGCCGACCGGCGGCAGCTGGTCGAGCGCGAAGTACACCCAGATGCGGTCGTTGCCCTCCGGTGCCGTGGTCGGCGAGGCGTCAGGCGACGCGGCTGGCGAAGCGGTCGCGCCGGGGGTCGCCGTGGGCTGCGTCGCCACGCCGCCCGGGTCGGTGCCGCGCTGCGCGAGCAGCGCCGCGCCGAGGGCGAGGCCGAGGACGATCGCCGCTGCCGCCGCGAGCACGGGGGCGAGGCGAGAGCCGCCGCCGCCGGCCATGCGCAGCGCGACCCGAGACCGCTCGAACGCCGTGGACCGGATGGGCTGACTGTCGATCGCGCGAGCCAGCGCCGTTCCCAGGATGGTGTCTTCGCCGCGGATCTCGTTGCTCATACCATCGTCCCCCTCGCGAGCTTGCCGGCGATCTGGAGCTGCCGGAGCTTCGCCAGTGCCTGGTGCAGCGTCGCTCCGACGGTGCCCCCGCGCACGCCGAATTCGGCCGCGATCTCGTCGTAAGAGAGCCCGTAGTAGTAGCGGGCCACCACCATCGCGCGCTGCCGCTCCGGCAGCTCCCGGAGCGCCGCGATGAGGTCGGCCCGGTCCGCCGCGGCGTCGTACGGGCTCGACTGCGCCGTGCCCTCGCCGGCCGCGCCCCAGCGCTCGCGCTCGCGGGTCACCTTCCGCCGGTGGCGGAAGAGCTCCCGAGTGGCCACCACCAGGAGCCACGCGCCAGGCCGCTGGACGCGCTCGAGGCCCTGCCGGTGCGCCTTCACGAACGCCTCCTGGGCGGCGTCCTCCGCGACGTCCGCGTCACCGCCCAGGGCCACCAGGGCCCGGAGCAGGCGCGGGTACTCCCGCTCGTAGAGGTCGCGCCAGTCGGTGGCCACCGTCATACCAACGAGTCCTCTCGCGCCCGGTTCCTTTAGCCGGCCCCGGGGCCGTCGATCGACATTACCGGGGTCCAATTGACGGTGATCCCAGCGCCGGTGACACTTGCGCGGCGGCTCGGGCGGGCGTGTCCGGGCGAGCACACATTTGGAGGTCGGCGCTTGGCCGAGGGTAAGTCCTACGACCGCCTGAAGAAGATCGTCGTCGAGCAGCTCGGCGTCGATGAGGCGGAGGTGAAGCCGGAGGCCTCGTTCGTGGAGGACCTCAACGCCGACTCGCTCGACCTCGTCGAGCTGATCATGAGCCTCGAAGAGGAGTTCGGGATGGAGATCTCCGACGAGGACGCCGAGAAGATCAAGACCGTCGGCGACGCCATGGAGTACATCGAGGAGAAGCTCGGGGCGTAGTATTCGAACCTAACAACTCGCGACTGTCTGGGGAGGCAGGAGCCCGAGGGGGCGCCTGCCTCTCTTGCTGAGTAGGAGGGACATGGAGCGCGACGTCGCCGGATACCGCTTCAGAGATCCGCGCCTCCTCGAGATGGCCCTGACCCACGGGTCCTACGCGCACGAGCACCCCGAGGAGGCCGGGCGCGACCTCGAGCGGCTCGAGTTCCTGGGGGACGCGGTGGTCGATCTGGTGATCGGCGACGAGCTCTTCCGCCGCTACCCGGACGCTCCCGAGGGGGAGCTCACGGTCCTGCGCGCGCGCATCGTGTCGGGGGAGGGGCTGGCGGCCGTCGCGCAGCGGCTCGGACTCCCCGAGCGCGCGAGGCTCGGGCGCGGGGAGATCGAGTCGGGCGGCAGGGAGCGGGTCGGCCTGGCGGCCAGCGTCTTCGAGTCGGTCGTCGGGGCGGTCTACGTGGAGGCTGGCTTCGGCGCCGCCCGCGACCTCGTCGTCCGCGTCATGCGGGAGGAGCTGGAGGCGACCGCGACCGCGCCCCGCAAGTCCGCCAAGAGCCTGCTCCAGGAGTGGGCGCAGGCGGAGAAGCATCCCCTGCCCGTGTACACGGTCATCGAGGAGCGGGGGCCGGAGCACCGCCGCGACTTCGTGATCGAGGTGGAGGCCGCCGGCCGGGTGGCCAGCGGATCGGGCCAGTCGAAGCGCGAGGCCGAAGAGGCCGCGGCCCTGGAGCTGCTCGAGGCGATGGAGGCCACACCCGCGATCACCGAGACGGAGACGGCATGACCGACCAGCTGCGGGTGATCGACGGCGGGGCGGGGGCGCGGGGCGCCGTGCTGCGCACCGCGACCATCCACGGGTTCAAGTCGTTCATGAACAAGACGACCGTCGAGTTCGCGCCGGGGATCACCGCGATCATCGGCCCCAACGGCAGCGGCAAGTCGGTGCTCGGCGAGAGCATCCGCTGGGTCCTGGCGGAGACCAACCCCAGGCACCTCCGCGCCAAGAGGGGCGACGAGCTCATCTTCGGGGGCTCCGAGACCAAGCGCAGCCTCGGGATGGCCGAGGTGATCCTGCACATCGACAACAGCTCGCGGCGCCTGCCCATCGACTTCCTCGAGGTGGAGGTCGGCCGGCGCGTGTACCGGAACGGCGAGAGCGAGTACCTGATCAACGGCGCACGCGTTCGCCTGCGCGACGTGGTGGAGCTGCTCGCCGGAGCGAACCTGGCGGACAACCCCTTCACCTTCATCGGCCAGGGCCTGGTGGACCAGGTCCTGGCGCTCCGCCCGTCGGACCGCCGGCTGGTCATCGAGGAGGCTGCGGGCGTCCGGCGCTTGCACGAGCGCCGCGAGGACGCCCTCGCGCGCCTCAAGACAGCGGAGGCCGAGCTCGTCCGCGTCATCGACATCCTCCGGGAGATCGGCCCGCGCGTGGAGATGCTGCGGGAGCAGGCGGCCAAGTGGCACGAGTACGAGACCATCCGGAACGAGCTGCGCCGCCGGGCCCTCGGCTGGTACCGGAGCTCGTTCGGCGAGACGGCCAAGGCCCGGGCGGACCTGGCCGCGCGCCTCGAGGCGTTGGACCGGGAGATCGCGCGCTTCGCGGACCAGATCGCCGAAACGGAAGAGACCAGCTCCGTGAGCGACGAGGACCTGCGCGCGGCGCGCGAGGAGGAGGAGCGCAGGCGCATCGCGCTCACGGACGCCCTCGCGTCGGAGTCCGCGCTGCGCGAGCGGATCGCCGGGACGTCGGCCTCCATCGAGGCGGTGTCGGCCGAGCGCGAGCGGACTCGGGCCGCCCTGGCATCGCTGCCGGGCGAGCTCTCCGGCCTGCGCGCGAAGCGCACCGGCCTCGACGACGAAGCCCAGGAGGCCGCCAAGCGCGCGCGGGACGCCGCCGACGCGGCGCGTACCGCGGAGGAGGAGGCATCGCGCACGCGCGTGTCGCTCGCCGAGGCGCAGGCCGCGCGCGTCGAGACGCTGCTGCGCGGCCAGGCGGCGGCGCTGCGCGAGGCGGTGGACCGGGCCGAGAAGGAGCTGGCCCAGGCGCATCCGACGGAGCTGCCGGCGGGTCTGCGGTGGCTTCCTTCCCTCGGCGAGGGTGTGGCCAGCGCATCGACGCGCGCGGCCGTGCTCGCCCTGCGCGCGCGCGGGCTCTCCGTGCTCGTTCCCGACGACGTGATCGAGGTCGCCACGCCCGCGGGCTGCGAGCGGCTCGCCGACGTCGCGAAGGACCCCGACCTCCGGAACGTCTTCCTGGCCCCCGATCGCCGGACCGCGCTGGCCGCTTCGCGCGGGCTGGCGGCCGGCCTCGTGGTGACGAGCGACGGCTTCGCCGCGAGCCCCGCACTCGTCCACATCCACGCCGCGCGCGGAGCGACCCTGGCCGCGCTCCTCGAGC
>JBOGTE010000003.1:0-47201 GCA_050692015.1 Candidatus Limnocylindria bacterium | reverse complement strand
TGTTCGAGGCGCCCCGCGGCCGTGGCCCCTACGGCATCACGGCCACGCCGGAGGGCGAGGTCTACTACGCCTCGCTGGCCGGCGACCACATCGCCCGGGTCGCCAAGATGACCGGCGGCTCCGAGGTCATCGTGCCGCCCACCCAGGACAACGGCTCGCGCCGTGTCTGGAGCGACTCGCGAAGCGTCGTCTGGGTCAGCCAGTGGGACGCCGGCCAGCTCGCCCGCTACGACCCCGAGACCGGCCAGTGGAGGGAGTGGAAGCTCCCCGGCGCGCGGCCGCAGGCCTACGCCGTCTACGTGGACGACCGGGACGTAGTGTGGCTGTCCGACTTCGGAGCGAGCGCCCTCGTGCGATTCGACCCGGCGACCGAGGAGTTCGACGTGTTCCCGCACCCGGCTAACGGCAACGTCCGGCAGATCCACGGCCGCCCCGGTGAGGTCTTCGCGCCCCTCTCGGCGCTGGACCGGATCCTCGTCCTCACGACGCGCTAGACGCGAGAGGCGGGCCTAGCATCGACCGTGTGGAAGTCGCGGTCACTCCGCCGTCACGCACGGGAACGATCGTGCGCGCGGCCATCGTGCTCGCGCTGGTCGTGCTGATGGTCACGCTGGCCTCCGGCTTCCGCCGTGACCCGCGCGACATCCGGACGGGCACCATCGGCGATCCCGCGCCGGCCTTCGACCTGGAGCGCCTGGACGAGCCGGGGCGCGTCCGCCTCGCGGACTTCCGGGGCAAGGTCGTCGTCGTGAACTTCTTCGCCTCGTGGTGCATCCCCTGTAAAGAGGAAGCGCCGCACCTGATCCGGGCCTGGGAGCGCTACCGCACCTCGGACGTGATGTTCGTCGGGATCGTGTACCAGGACGAGCCGGCGGCCGCGCGTGACTTCCACGACCGCATGGGGCAGACCTGGCCTATCGCCATGGACGACCAGGGCCGGACCGCCTTCGGCTTCGGCGTGTTCGGGATCCCCGAGACGTTCTTCGTGAGGCCCGACGGAGTGATCGAGGGTCGCCACATCGGGCCGATCACCGAGGCCACGCTCATCCGAGGGATCGAAGCCATCCGCCGGTAGCGCACCTAGTATCCGGATCGGATGATCCGATCCGTCCCGGACGTCATCAGGGCGTGCCTGTTCGACCTCGATGGCGTCCTCACGAAGACCGCCAAGCTGCACTCCGCGGCGTGGAAGACGATGTTCGACGAATACCTACAGCGCCGATCGGACCCCGTGCCCGCGCCGTTCGTCCCCTTCGGACCGATCGACTACCAGATGTACGTGGACGGCAAGCCGCGCCTGGACGGCGTGCGATCGTTCCTCGCATCGAGGGGGATCGACCTTCCAGAGGGCACGGCGGACGACCCGGAGGGGACCGAGACGGTCCACGGGCTCGGTGCGCGCAAGAATGCCCTCGTGCTGCGCCTGATCCGCGAGCAGGGCGTCGAGGTCTACGAAGGGTCGATCCGTTTCGTGACCGCCGTCCGAGATGCGGGGCTGCGCCTGGCGGTCGTGACGTCGAGCAAGAACGCGGACGAGATCCTCGCCGCGGCCGGGATCGGGTCCCTCTTCGAGGTGCAGGTCGACGGTCTGGTCGCGGAGCGAGACCGGCTGCGTGGGAAGCCTGCTCCTGACACTTTCCTCGCGGCCGCACGCGCGCTCGATGCCAGCCCGGCCCGGGCCGCGGTCTTCGAGGACGCCCAGGCGGGGGTCGAGGCCGGTCGGGCCGGCGGCTTCGGCTGGGTGGTCGGTGTAGACCGCGCCGGCCAGGCTGAGGCTCTGCGCCAGCGGGGCGCGGACATCGTTGTCCAGGACCTAAGCGAGCTGATGTGATCCAGGAAGAGCGGGTATTCGCGATCGACCCGTGGTCGGTCCGCGAGCGCGGACTGCACCTAGATCTGCTCGGACACACGGAGTCCGTGTTCGCGCTCTCGAACGGTCACATCGGCATACGCGGGAACCTCGACGAGGGAGAGCCGTTCGGCGAGCCGGGTACCTACCTGAGCGGCTTTTATGAGACCCGTCCGTTGCCGTATGCCGAGCCCGGATACGGCTACCCAAGGACCGCGCACACGCTCGTGAACGCCACGAACGGAAAGATCCTGCGGCTGCTCGTCGATGACGAGCCATTCGACGTGCGCTACGGCGAGCTCGTGCGGCACGAGCGCGTGCTCGACCTCCGCGACGGGGTGCTCGTCCGTGATGTCGAGTGGCGATCGCCAGCGGGCGCGGTCGTTCAGGTGCGCTCGACGCGTCTGGTGTCGTTCGCGCACCGTTCCATCGCGGCGATCCTCTACGAGGTCCGACCCGTCGCTCGCACGACGCGCATCGTCGTGCAGTCGGAGCTGGTGGCCAACGAGCCGGTATCCGAGGGAGCGGACGATCCCCGCAGTGGCGCCGCACTCCGCGCACCACTCGTCGGTGAGCTGCACACGCATGGAGACCTTCACGCGAGCCTGGTGCACGTGACGAAGGAGAGCTCCTTGCGCCTGGCAGCCGCGATGGATCACGTCATCGACGGCCCGGAGACGACGGTGACGCACGGGGACAGCGATCCCGATCTCGCGCGCGTGACCGTGACGACGCAGCTGGAGCCTGGCCAGCACCTGCGCATCGTCAAGCTCATCGCCTACGGATGGTCGAGCCGACGGTCATTCCCCGCGGTCCGCGATCAGGTCGAAGCTGCGCTCGCGAGCGCGAAGCGTACGGGGTGGGACGGCTTGCGCAAGGCGCAGCGCGAGCATCTCGACACGTTCTGGCGACATGCGGACGTCGACCTCGACGGGGACCCGGCGCTGCAGCAGGCGGTCCGCTTCGCGCTCTTCCACGTCCTGCAGTCCGCCGCGCGCGCCGAGCAACGCGCCGTGCCGGCGAAGGGACTGACCGGGCGCGGCTACGACGGTCACAGCTTCTGGGACATGGACGCCTACCTGCTGCGCGTGCTCACCTACACCGCCCCCGCGGCGGCCCGCGATGCCCTGCGCTGGCGCCACGCGACGCTCGGGCTCGCGACGGAGCGTGCGCGCTCCCTGGGGCTCGCCGGAGCGGCCTTCCCGTGGCGGACGATCCGCGGGACGGAGAACTCCGGCTACTGGCCCGCCGCCACGGCCGCCTACCACATCAACGCCGCGATCGCCGACGCTGTCCGTCGGTATATCGCCGCGACCGGCGATCGGGAGTTCGAGGAGCGAACCGGCGTCGAGCTGCTCGTCGCGACCGCGCGACTGTGGCGCTCGCTGGGCCACCACGACGCCACGGGCGCCTTCCGCATCGACGGCGTCACCGGTCCGGACGAGTACAGCGCGCTCGGCGACAACAACGTGTACACGAACCTCATGGCGGCCCGCAACCTGCGCGAGGCGGCCGACATCGCCGCCCGTCATCCCGCCGCCGGCGCGGCGCTCGGGGTCAACGAGGAGGAGATCGCCAGCTGGCGCGACGCGGCAGCGGCGATGACGATCCCGTTCGACGAGAAGCTGGAGGTCCATCCGCAGTCGGAGTCCTTCACGCGCTACCGGCGCTGGGACTTCGCCAGCACGCGCGCGGAGCAGTACCCGCTCCTACTGCACTTCCACAACTACCTGCTCTACAGCAGCCAGGTCGTGAAGCAGGCCGACCTCGTCTTCGCCCTCTACGCCTGCGGCGACGCCTTCGACGCCGCGCAGAAGGCGCGCGACTTCGCCTACTACGAGCGGGTGACCGTGCGCGACTCCTCGCTGTCGGCGCCGATCCAGGCGATCGTGGCGTGCGAGGTCGGATACCTGGACCTCGCGTACGACTACTTCGAAGAGACGGCCCTCGTAGACCTGCTGGACCTAGCGCACAACACCGACGAGGGAGTGCACCTCGCCGCGCTGTCGGGCGCATGGCTCGTGGCCGTCGCGGGCTTCGGTGGAATGCGGGACGAAGGGGAGACGCTGGCGTTCGCTCCCCGGCTGCCGCCTCGCCTCCGGCGCCTGGTGTTCCGGCTGCTGTACCGCGGTCGCCTGCTGCGCGTCGAGGTCGGCGCGGAGGGCGCGCGCTACGAGCTCGTCGAGGGTGATGCCCTCGAGATCCTCCACCACGGCGAACGGATCAGGGTCGCCTCCGGCGGATCCGAGACGCGGCCCCTGCCACCGGTCCCGGCGCTCCCGCCGATCGAACACCCCGCCGGGCGGAAGCCACCAAGCGGGCACATCGAGGCTGCCACCGACGAGCGTCCGCTCCCAGATGCTCCTCCGGCCGACTGATGGATCTCCCGCCAGGGCCGAAAACCCGGGCCTACGCGTGCCGTGACGAGGACCACGGGCCGATCCATCACACGGACCGTCCCTACAGATGCCGCGCCGGTCCCGGCCGAGGAGCTCTCCGCTGCCACAGCCAGATGCCCACGGCCTGCCCGGTAACGACCGCGAGGACGATGAGCACACCGAGGACCGTGAACGGTGAGGTCAGCCGCAGCAGCGCCCCGTAGAAGAACGCATGCAGGAGGACCAGCGCGAACAAGGGATAGTTCAGGCGCTGGAGGTCCTTCCATCTCGGGGCTTTGAGCTCCCGCAGGGCTGCGTCGCTGGAGATGGCGAGGAGGCCCACGACGATCACCGTGGCGGCGAGCCCGGTCCAGTTCCCCAGGCCGAAGCTGTTGAGCAAAGGCAAGCCATCGACGACGAAGTAGCTCAGCATGCCGGAGATCTCTGGCCCTCTGTGAAGCGTCAGGCCGAAGATCACGTGGACGATGCTGAAGATGGCCGCCCATGTCCCCACGTCACGGGCCAGGTAGGTCGAGATCGGCGTTCGCCTGCGAAGGAGCAGGTTGGCCGGCCCGACAAGTAGCGTGAGTCCGAGGAGCCCGGTGGCCAGCCAGCCGGTGGCAGTGGTACCTCGAGCCAGGAAGAAGCGCCCTTGCCCTCCGTGCTCGAGCTGTCCGACCTCCTCGATCCGCTGAGGGACCGCCTCCGGGAACACACCGGGGCTGCCCATCGACATCTGGGGGCCGGTCTCGCGCGGCAGACCCAGGAGCAGGACAAGGACCACGGTGCTGGCAAGGGCGAGCGGCGCATGGTGGAAGAGAAGGCGGAGGCGCCAGTCACCAATGGTGCCCAGCGGATCCGACGATCGGGCGGCTAGCGGCTGCACCTCCGAGGCTCAGTGGCTCGGGCGGACATGGGACGGCGCGGGGTCACCGGATGGCGCACCTGGTCCGGTCGGCGCCCCGTTGTGCTCCATCCCTTCCATCGGGCTGCTCCCCAGCAACATCGAGCCGACGATCACTGCGACAAGGGCGAGGGCCATGATCCCGGACACCCTGACCCAGATAGGCATGCCGGCCGTCATCGTTCGCACTTCTCTCGCGCCCCTCTCGTCACTGTTCGTGCAGCTCGCATCGCGGCTATCTCACTCCTTTGGGCGTTAGAGCAGCGTTAGGGAATGGCCTAACGACGCCCTAACGCCGTGACCATCTATAAGAAGGAGCGATGCGTGTACTCGTGGTCGAGGACGAGCAGCTGCTCGCTGACACCATCGCTGACGGCCTCCGGCGCCAGGCGATGGCCGTGGACGTGGCCTACGACGGCGACGCCGCGTTGGAGCGGCTAGCGGTCAACGACTACGACGTCGTCGTTCTCGACCGCGATCTGCCCAGCGTGTCCGGAGACCAGGTCTGCACGACCCTCGTCGAATCCGGCGCCGACACCCGCATCCTCATGCTCACCGCCGCCACGGCGGTGACGCAGCGCGTAGCCGGACTCGGCCTCGGGGCCGATGACTACCTGACCAAGCCGTTCGCGTTCGCCGAGCTGACTGCCCGTGTCCACGCGCTCGGCAGGCGCGCCCGCCCCGCCGCGCCGCCCGTGCTCGAGCGGGCAGGTATCCGGCTCGATCCGCATCGCCGCACCGTCACCAGGGACGGACACCCGGTGGCGTTGTCCCGGAACGAGTTCGCGGTCCTCGCCGAGCTGCTGCGTGCGGAGGGCGGCGTGGTGTCCGCCGAGCAGCTGCTGGAGAAGGCCTGGGGGGACCGCATCGATCCGTTCACGGCCGTCGTCCGGTTCACGGTCATGATGCTGCGCCGGAAGCTCGGCGACCCAACGGTCATCGAGACCCTTCCCGGTGCGGGGTATCGCATCCCATGACCACCTCACGCCGCTGGTGGCGTCCCACCATCCGGGTCCGCCTGACGCTCCTCTACGCGCTGGCGTTCTTCCTCGCCGGGTCGGTGCTCGTCGCGCTGATGTATCTCTACCTGGGGCAGGTCCTCGAACATCAACCGGGCGGGACTGGCAGCCTTCAACACCTGTCGCCAGAAGTGCGAGATGAGCTCAGAGTGCAGATCCAGCAGGACCGCGACGACACCCTCAACACGATGCTCATCGCCTCGCTCCTCGCGCTCGGCGTCATCGGTGTCATCGCCGGAGGCTTCGGGTGGCTCCTCGCAGGCCAAACGCTGCGCCCGCTGCAGCAGATCACCGCCACTGCCCGCCGGGTCGCCGACCGCAGCCTGCACGAACGGATCGCCCTCGCCGGGCCCGACGACGAGATCAAGGATCTCGCCGACACATTCGACGCCATGCTCGAGCGGCTTGACCGCTCCTTCGACAGCCAGCGGCGATTCGTCGCCAACGCCTCCCACGAGCTGCGTACACCTCTCACGATCAACCGCACCCTGATCGAAGTGGCGCTCGAGGATCCCAAGGTGAACGGACCACTGCGTCAGCTCGGCGCCACCCTGCTCGCCGTCAACCAGCGCCACGAGCGGCTCATCGATGGGCTGCTCACCCTCGCCAGCAGCGAGCAACGCCTCACTGAGCGCACTCCTGTCGATCTCGCCGACGTCGCGCGGCACGTCGCGACGGGCTCCCAGGGCGCCGCGCGGAGCGGCAGCGTCGAGATCCGCACGAACCTGCGACCCGCGCCGGTCGCAGGCGACCCGGTGCTCCTCGAACGGCTCACCCAGAACCTGGTCGATAACGCCATCCGCTACAACCTGCCCGCACACGGCTGGGTCAACGTCACCACGGACGTGGTCGATGGCAGCGTTCAGCTCACCGTCGAGAACACCGGAGCCCCAGTCCCCCCGTACGAAGTCCCCGGTCTCTTCGAGCCGTTCCGCAGGCTTCTGGCGACCGAGCGACTCGCCGACTCCGCTGATCCGGCGATCAGCCGCGGAGCCGGACTCGGGCTGTCGATCGTGCGGTCCGTCGCTCGCGCACACGGTGGCGACGTCGAAGCTTCGCCCCGGGAAGACGGAGGCCTCACCGTACGGGTGCGAATACCCGCGAAGTTCGGCCGCGGCGGCGACTGAATTCGGCCGCCGCGACGAACGCGATGCCCCAGGCGATCGCCGCGAGCGCCCACACCAGGCTTAGGCTCGAGCGGGCGTCCGGGTAGACCACCGACGCGAGCCCGAGGAGGGCCGGGAGGAGGCCGGCGACCCACGCCGTGAGCCTCCAGCCGTCAGGACGCAGGCTTGCCAGGAGGCCTATCCCGATGACGGTGAAGCTGAAGCCCGCCATGAAACCGTAGTGGCCCGCGCGGGCGTGCTCGTCCTGAATGCCGCCTTGCAGCCCGATGTGCGTGGACGCGAATGCGAGCAGCGGCACCGCTGCGACGATGACCAGCGCCAGCATCACCCGGTCGATCCGCGCTACGCCGAACGAACGGAAGAGACCACTCCAGGTCGGGTGAAGGAGGGTCGCCGTGAACGCCGCCACTCCGACCGTTATCCACGGAGGCTGCAGGACGCCTCCGTCGTTGGTGAGGATGAGGGTCAGCACCGCCGTCAGCACCAGCCCGACCGTGGGGATGAGTGCCATCAGCTGACCGGCGACGTTCTCGAGCGGCCGCCGGAACTGCGCGAGCATCCCCAGTACGGCCGGCAGGAAGAGGAACCCGAACGTGAGGTCGTGGGTGCGGTGGTGTAGCTCTGTGAAGTGGGTCATTTGGGCGAATGGCCCAGGGAGCAGGGAGGCGAGGCCCGAGGCCATCAGAGCGACCATCAGACCGAAGAGGCCGGCGAGCCCAAGGGTCACCAGCACGGCGAGCGCGAAGATGGGCGACGCGCGAAGCGACTGCATGACCTCGGTCATCAGCCCGCTCAAACGACGGAGATCTCGCCGCGCACCCCAGCCTGGTGGCCAACGCTTCCGGCCACGGCAACGCTGCCGGTGTGCATGGGTCCGCTGGAGGTGGGCTCGTGAAGGCGCGGCCCGTGCTCACCGCCGGCGAGCATCAGGGCGACGAACAGCAATATCCCCACGAGTGCGATGATCCCGAACACCTTGACCCAGCCCGGTGTGCTGGTGGTCTCAGCACCGCCGGTGGGGTCGGGGCGTGCGTTAGGGATGTGTCCTCCTTCGCGTGTAATGGGTCAAGGTGAACGTACGAGCATGAACCCCGCGCGGCAACTTCAGCCGGCTTCCCTCGCGCGCCGCGCGGCGACGAACGAGCGGATCCCCATCCCCAGGTAACCGGCGCACACGAGCGCCGTGACGAGCGAGACGATCGAGGCGACCGGCCGCTCGGCGCCGGTGAGCAGCTCCGCGGCGGCCGGGATCGACCCGATGAGGCCGAGCAGCGCCACGACGAGTGCGGCGTGGATCATGTGCCGATGTAGCGCCTCGCGGCTCGCGAGCACGCCGAGCACGAGGATCACGAGCCCGAGCACGGCGCGGACGAGCGCCGTGGGGCTCGCGAAGCCGGTGCCGGCGTAGGCGAGCACGCCGAGGGCGATGAGCACGGCGCCGACAGTGCGGGTCGCAGTGGTCACGGGTGGCTCCTCGGATCCGGGTGCGCCGCCAGCCTATGCCGTCGTCATCTCGTGGCGCTGGTGGCCGTGCACATGGCGTCGGTGACGGTGCATGACGACGAACAGCAGGACCAGGACGAGGGCGATGATCCCGAACACTTCGTGGTCGGGCCCCACGCCGGTGTAGTCGCGAGTGCCGGGGTCGATGGGCGGGTCAGCCATGTGCGTGTCCTCCTCTGGTCGCTCTGCAGACGCTCACGGTCCGTGGAGACCAGCGCCAGCGCCGATGATGAAAAACAGCGAGGCCAAGCCGATGACGATGAACCCAGACGCCTTCACCCAGAGTGGCGTGCCGGGTGGTCGGTCCTCAGTCGGCCTCACGCGGGCGTCGTCTTTCGGCGTTACGCCCTTGGTGAGTTCGGCCGCCGTGACGAACCCAACGCCCCAGGCAATGGTCGCGAGTGCCCATACCAGGTTGAGGCTCGAGCTTGCGTCGGGGTACACCACCGAGGTGAGCCCGAGGAGGGCTGGGAGGAGGCCGGCGACCCACGCCGTGAGCCTCCAGCCGTCGGGCCGCAGGCTCGCCAAGAGTCCCACCCCGATGACGGTGAAGGCGAACGCGGCCATGAAACCGTAGTGGCCCGCGAGGGCGTGCTCGTCCCGGACGGTCCCCTGAAGTCCGATGTTGGTGGACGCGAACGCGAGCAGCGGCACGGCCGCGATGATGACCAGTGCGAGCATGACCCAGTTGACTCGCGAGACGCTGAACGAGCGGAAGAGATCACGCCCGGCCGGGTGAAGAGTTGTTGCAAGATACGTGAACGCCGCGACACCTATCCACTGAGGCCCCAGAACGCCCGCGTTGCTCGTGAGGACGAATGTCAGCACCGCGGTCAGCAGCAGCCCGACCCAGGGGGTGAGTGCCATCAGCTGACCGGCCACGTTCTTCGACGGTCGCCGGAGCTGGGCGAGCATCCCCACGATGGCCGGCAGGAAGATGAACCCGAACGTGAGGTCGTGGGTGCGGTGGTTCGCCTCCGTGAAGTGCGTCATTTGGGCGAATGGCCCAGGGAGGAGGGATGCGAGCCCCGAGGCCATCAGGGCGACCATCAGACCGTTGAACCCGGCTAGTCCAAGGGTGATCAGCACGGCGAGTGCGAACCCGGGCGAAGCGCGAAGCGAGTGCGTCACTTCGCGGAGCGAGTGCAGCATTAAGAAGCTCAAGGTAGGGGCGTCCGGACGTCGCGGTGAAGTGGATGCCGTCACGGCCTGGGGTGACATTTGTCATGACATAGCGAGGCGCACGACCGCGCCGTTCCTTAGCCGCCGCTGGAGCTATCGCGCCTTAGGCTGGAAGTGAATGTCCCCGAAGCTGGCCTGGCTGGACACGGTCATACGGCTCGCGATCGTCCCGGTCATTCTCGGCGCCATCGTCTTGTGGCTCGGCCCGCAGCGGTCAGGCCGAGATGTGGCCGCGGGGGCCGGCTTGGTCCTGCTCGGCGCGGTACACCTGCTCTACTGGTCCCGGCCGTGGCATGCGTCGCAGCGCCGCGCGGTCGCTGCCGCCGCAGCGCTGGTCCTGACGAACTTCGTCCTGCTCCACGTGCTCGGTCTGTCGGAGCAGCTGCTGTGGCTCTACCCGGCCCTCATCGTCGGCGCCGGGCTGCGGCCCCCAGCGGCTGTGGTGGGGGTCGGGCTCATGGCGGTGGCCGCTGGTGCGCCGGGGGAGATCGACAGCGCGCACGTGGTGGGCCTGCTTGGGCCGGGGCACGCCATCTTCTTCGCCATCGCGCTTGCCGGTCTCGGAATGGTGGCCGTCCGCCAGCTCATCGCCGTCAACGCGGATCTGCACGCCACCAGGGCTGAGCTGGCCGAGCTGGCGGTGGCCGCCGAGCGTGAGCGTCTCGCGCGCGAGCTGCACGATCTGCTCGGGCGGACGCTCTCGCTGATCGCGGTCAAGGCCGAGCTCGCCGGCCGCCTGAGGGCCGGCGGCGACCTCTCGGCCGACGCGGAGATCCTCGACGTGCAGCGGCTCGCCCGCGAGGCGATCCGCGAGGTCCGCGAAGCCGTCGCGGGGAGCACACCGAGCCTGGCCGCCGAGCTCGTCGCCGCGCCCATCGCGCTCCGGACGGCGGGGATCGAGCCCCGCGTCGATGAGGCGCCCACGGAGATCGATCCCTCGCATGAGGCCACGGTCGCCTGGGCGCTCCGGGAGGCCGTGACGAACGTCGTCAAGCACAGCGGCGCGCGCACCTGCCGCATCTCGCTCCAGGCCGCCGACGGCGTCACCGCGCTGGAGGTCATCGACGACGGTCCCGGTCCGGTGCGAGAAGACGCGGGTAGCGGTCTGAGCGGGCTCGCGCAGCGCGTCCACGCGCTGGGCGGCACGTTCGAGGCCGGACCGAACGAGGCGAGCGGATTCAGGCTGCGGGTGAGCCTCGGTGCTGCGCCGGCCCGCCTCGCGCATGCGGACGCCCGGTGATCCGCGTGCTGCTGGCCGAGGACCAGCTCATGTTCCGGACGGCCGTGCGCCGGCTGCTGGAGCTCGAGGACGACATCGAGGTCGTCGCGGAGGTCGGTCGGGGCGATGAGCTCGTCGCGGCCGCGCTCGCGGCTCGTCCGGACGTGGCCGTCGTGGACATCGAGATGCCGGTGCAGGACGGGATCAGCGCTGCCTCAGAGCTTCGGCAGGCGCTGCCCAGCTGCCGCGCGCTGGTCCTGACGATGTACGGGCGGCCGGGCTTCATGCAGCGCGCGATGGCGGGCGGGGTCTCCGGGTTCGTGCTGAAGGACGCGCCGATCGAGGCGCTCGCCGCGGCCATCCGACGCTGTGCCGCCGGCGAGGATGTGATCGATGCGGCCGTGGCGGCAGAAGCCCTACGGGCCGGCCCGTCTCCGCTCTCGCCGACGGAGCGCGACATCCTCGCTGCCTGTGCCGAGGGCCTGCCCACGGCCGAGATCGCGCGCCGCCTCTGGCTGTCCGAGGGCACGGTCCGGAACAAGGTGTCCGAGGTCCTCGGGAAGCTGGGTGCCCGCAACCGGACCGAGGCCGCGCAGATCGCGAGCGAGAACGGCTGGCTCTGACCGCGCGCCGGATCTTTTCCAAGCGAGCTGTCGATCGCAGCGTCGGAATTTGACACTGCCCATACCGGGGGCTGGAATGGACGGCCAGTGGCCACCCTCGAAGGCACCATCCCCGTCCAGCGCACCCGTTACAGCGGGCTCCTCGAGTGGATCGCCACGGTGGACCACAAGAAGATCGGCATCCTCTACCTCGGCACGACGTTCTTCTTCTTCCTGACCGGGGGCCTGCTGGCGCTCGCGCTCCGCGCGCAGCTCGCGACGCCGGACGGGACGGTCCTGACGGCGCAGCAGTACAACGCCGCGTTCACGATGCACGGTACGACCATGATCTTCCTGGCGGTGGTCCCGCTCTTCACCGGATTCGCGAACTTCATCATCCCGCTGCAGCTTGGCGCCCGCGACATGGCCTTCCCGCGGCTCAACGCGCTCTCGTACTGGCTGCTCCTCAGCGGCGGGATCGTCCTGTATTCGAGCTTCATCGTCGGTCCGCCCGCCGCCGGCTGGACGTCCTACGTCCCCCTGTCGACCAAGGAGTTCTCGCCGCAGCTGGGCCAGGATCTCTGGCTCCTGGGGCTGACGGTCCTGGGCTTCTCGTCGATCTTCGGGGCGCTCAACATGATCGTTACGATCTTCGCGCTCCGCGCGCCGGGAATGACGTTCCACCGCCTGACCCTGTTCGCCTGGAGCGTGCTCGTGACGAGCTTCCTGCTCGTCCTCGCGATGCCGTTCCTCACGGTGGCGGGGATCATCCTGCTGTTCGACCGCATCGCCGGGACCGCGTTCTTCACCGTGAGCGAAGGCGCCGATCCGCTGCTGTGGCAGTTCCTCTTCTGGTTCTTCGGCCATCCCGAGGTGTACATCATGGTGCTGCCGGGCTTCGGGATCATCTCGGAGGTGCTCCCGGTCTTCTCGCGCAAGCCGATCTTCGGGTACAAGATGATCGCGTACTCGTCGGTCGCCATCGGCTTCCTCTCGTTCTCGGTGTTCGTCCACCACATGTTCGTGGCCGGGATCGACATGCCGCTGCAGACGTTCTTCATGGCCTCGACCATGCTCATCGCCGTACCGACCGGCGTGAAGATCTTCAGCTGGCTCGGCACCCTCTGGGCGGGCTCGCTGCGCTTCAAGACGCCGATGCTCTTCGCCATGGGCTTCCTGGTGACCTTCACCATGGGGGGCATCTCGGGCGTGTTCCTGGGCTCCGTGCCCGTGGACTTCCAGCTCTCCGACACGTACTACGTGGTGGCGCACATCCACTACGTGCTCATGGGCGGCGCGATGTTCACGGTCTTCGCGGGCCTCTACTACTGGATCCCCAAGATCAGCGGCCGGATGCTGTCGGAGCGCCTCGGACAGATCCACTTCTTCCTGATGTTCATCGGGTTCAACATGACCTTCTTCGTGCAGCACCAGCTCGGTCTCGAGGGCATGCCGCGCCGCATCTACCGGTATGCGGAGTCGCCGGAGTGGGCAACGCTCAACCTTGTATCGACGATCGGCTCGTTCATCATCGCGATCTCGGTCGTGTTCTTCCTCTGGAACTTCCTGCTGAACGTCACCTTCAAGCAGGGCAAGCCCGCGGGTGACGACCCCTGGCAGGGCGACACACTGGAGTGGGCGACCAGCTCGCCGCCCCCCGACTACAACTTCGCGCGGATCCCCGCCGTCCACAGCGCCCGGCCGCTGAAAGAAGGCTAGGCGCGCTACGGAAGCGCGAGGAACACCGCGCCTCTTAGAGGCCATGCTCCGACCCCGCTGCGGCGTGACGTGATCGTGTCCAGGGGCTATCGCTGGCTCACTTTGGCGACCCTTGCGGTCACTGTGGCCGTCGTGATCTGGGGCGGCATCGTGCGCGTGACCGGGTCCGGGCTCGGCTGCCCCGACTGGCCGCTCTGCCACGGCCGGTTCCTGCCGTCGCTCGACGTC
Source organism: Candidatus Limnocylindria bacterium (assembly GCA_050692015.1). Taxonomy (GTDB): domain Bacteria; phylum Chloroflexota; class Limnocylindria; order P2-11E; family P2-11E; genus GWC2-70-10. The sequence goes on along the minus strand of JBOGTE010000003.1, from coordinate 33,471 downwards.
GCGACGCAGATCGAGTGGGTCCACCGCGTCCTGGCCCTGCTCGCGGGCATCGGCGTGGCCGCCGTCGCCGTGTGGACGCTCGTCCGGTACCGCGCGCGGCGGGCGCTCCTGGCCCTGGCCGCGCTCGCCGGGATCCTGTTCGTGCTGCAGGCTCTGATCGGCGCCGTCGTTGTGCTCCTCGAGCTGCCGCACACCTGGGTGACGGCGCACCTCGCCAACGCGGAGATCCTCCTGGCGGTGCTCACGACGCTCGCGGTGCTGGTCTGGTGGCCCGAGCTCTCTCGCCTCTCCCGGCCCGACGCCGCGGCGTGGCTGGGGCTGTCGGCGGCCGTCGGCACCTTCGCGCTGATCCTCACCGGTGCCTACGTGCGCGGCGACGGCGCCACTGCGGCCTGCGTCGCCTGGCCGCTGTGCACGCCCGAGAGCCCGCTCGGAGGGGACCCGGCGCAGCTCGTCCACATGCTCCACCGCTACGCGGTGGTCGCGGTCGGTGTGTTGATCGTTCTGGCGGTCGTCGCCGCGTGGCGGAGGCCCGACCGCCACCCGGCCCTGCGCCCCCTGGCCGGGCTGACCCTCGCGCTCTTCGCGGCCCAGGTGGCCGTGGGCGCGGCCAACCCGCTCACCGGCTTCTCGGGCTGGGCCCTGGGTGCGCACCCGGCCATCGCCTCGGTCCTCTGGTGCGCCGTGGTCGCGCTGGCCGCGGTGCAGTGGCGGTCCGCGGTGCCGGAAGGCGCGCGGACGGCCCGCGACATGATCGCGCTCACCAAGCCGGCGATCATGTCGCTCCTGCTGCTGACCGCGTTCGGCGGCATGTTCCTGGCGGCGCGCGGCGTGCCGCCCTTCGGCGTCCTGCTCGCCGTGCTCGTGGGCGGCGCCTGCGCCAGCGGCGGGGCCTCGGCCCTCAACCACTACTTCGACCGCGACCTGGACGAGCTCATGCGACGCACGCGCCACCGCCCGCTGCCCGCCCATCGCGTCTCGACGCGGCTGGCCGTCGGCCTGGGGATCGCGCTCAACCTGATCGCCTTCGTGGTGCTGTGGCTGGGCGCGAATCTGCTCGCGGCGCTCCTGGCCGTGTCGGGGACGCTCTTCTACATCCTCGTGTACACGCTCTGGCTCAAGCGCACGACCTCGCAGAACATCGTGATCGGCGGCGCGGCCGGCGCGGTGCCGCCGCTGGTGGGCTGGGCGGCGGTGACCGGGACGCTGGACCTGCCGGCCTGGCTGCTCTTCGCGATCGTCTTCTTCTGGACGCCGGCGCACTTCTGGGCCCTGGCGCTCCTGATCCGCGACGACTACGAGCGGGCGCGCGTGCCGATGCTTCCGCTCGTCCGCGGCGACCGCGCCACGGCCTGGTCGATCCTCGCCTACGCGGTGAGCCTGGTGCCGCTCACGGTGCTGCTGTTCGTGGTCCGCGCCACCGGGGTCGTGTTCCTGGTCGTCGCGCTCGCGCTCGGCGCGGCCTTCATCTGGCGCGCCGCGCGGCTGGTGGAGGCGAAGGACCCGGAGCGCCGGACGGAGGCACGCCGCACCTACCTCTTCTCGCTCGCCTACCTGACGCTGCTCTTCGTCGCCGTCATGGTGGATCCCCTGATACGTCTGTAGCTCTCGGCCTAACGCTCGCGGTGGCGGCCGCGCTTTACCTCGCCGGCGCCGGCCGCACCCGCGTCGCCGGGCGCGCCTGGCCGCTGTGGCGGACCGCGCTGTTCCTGGCCGGGTGCCTGGCGATCCTCGCCGCGCTCACCGGGCCCATCGACGCCCTGGCCCACGAGCTCTTCAGCGTGCACATGGTCCAGCACATGCTCCTCGCGACCGTCGGCGCGCCGCTGCTCCTCCTCGGCGCCCCAGTGCGGCCGCTCCTGCGCGGACTGCCCCTCTCGGTGCGGCGTTCCGTGGTCCGCCCGCTGGCGCGAAGCCGCGCGCTGCGGGCGCTCGTCCACCTGCTCCGGCATCCGCTGGTCGCCGGCGGGCTCTACGTCGGCGGCCTCTACGCCTGGCACGTGCCCGTCCTCTACGACGGCGCGCTCGCCGATCCCCTGGTGCACGTCGTGGAGCACCTGTGGTTCCTGGTGACGGCGCTCCTCTTCTGGAGCGTGGTGATCGACCCGGTCCCCTTCCGGAGCAGGCTGCCCTACGCGGCGCGCATCTTCTTCCTGCTCCTGGCCGGCGCCGGGCAGAACACCATCCTGGGCGGCCTGCTCTCGTTCTCGACCCGCCTGCTCTACCGCTCGTACGCGGACGGGCAGCCGGAGCGCCACGGCATCGACGCCGTCCTCGACCAGCGGATCGGCGGCGCGGTCATGTGGGTGCCGGGCGACCTGATCTTCCTGGGTGCGGCGTCCGTGGCGTTCTTCCTGTGGCTGGCCCAGGAGGAGCGCGAGCAGCGCGCGCGGGAGAGGCGGGTCTAGCTCACTCCAGCGTCAGCAGGAACTGGACGATGTTGGTCACCGTCTCGTCGTCCAGGCCCAGGGTCGGCATCGCGGTGCCCGGCTTCACGGCCTGCGGGTCCTTGATCCAGCGGAAGAGGTCCTCCTCGTTCACGGCGAGGAGCCCACCAACGATCGACTCCTGGGAAGCGACGTGGGTAAGGTCGGGGGCGTCGGGGAAGCGGCCCGCGGTGAGGCCCTGGATGGTGTGGCAGCCGGCGCAGGCGAGCGTGCGGAAGAGCTCCCGCCCGGCCTGCGTCTCCGGCGCGTCGAGCCGGTTCGCTGCGACGAGCGCCTCCTCGGCCCACGCGGCGTACTCGTTCTGCGGGTGCACGACGACGAGGATGAGCATGTCGGCGTGGCCGTCGCCGCAGAACTCGAAGCACTGGCCCTTGAACTCGCCGACGCGGTCCGCCTCCAGCCAGAGCCGCGTGGTGCGGCCCGGCACGGCGTCGATCTTGCCGCCGAGGTTGGACACGTGGAACGAGTGGATGACGTCCTCCGCCGTGATCTCGAGCGCGACCTTCGTGTTCACCGGGATGTCGAGCCGCTCGGCCGAGCGCAGGTAGGCCCCGCTGTCGAGCCGGAACATCTCCTCCTCGGGGTATTGGAAGTCGAACGTCCACTGGCGGGCGTGGACCTTGACGGTCATGTCGGCGTTCCCCTGGACGTCGCTCAGGACCAGCAGCCGCTGGAACGACAGCACCGTGAACGTCACGACCATGATGGTCGGGATCACCGTCCAGGCGAGCTCCAGCATGTTGTGCCCGTGCATCTGGTGCGCCGTCCGGCCGGGCCGCTCGCGGAAGCGGATGCCCGAGTACACCAGCGCTCCGAGGACGATGGCGAGCACGACGGCCGCGGCGCCGAACATGAGCCAGTAGAGGGGGACGATCTCGCGGGCCACCGGACCCGCGGGGTCGTTCACCCAGGGCGGTACGGGCATGCGCGACAAGACTAAGACAGATATCGTTCCTCGTCGTGGCCGAGCACCGCACCGACCCGCACGCACCGAGCGGTGACGAGGAGATCCACCTCCCGTCCCCCACGGTGGCTCCGGCGATCATCGGCCTCGGCGTCACGCTCCTGACCTTCGGGATCCTGTTCGGCGTCCTGCTCGTCGTGGCCGGGGCGATCGTCATGACGCTGGGGATCGCCATCTGGCTGGTCAACGACGCCCGCGAGTTCGAGCGCACCGGCGAGGGCGGCGGCCACCACTAGTGGAGGCGACCGAGCGCACCATCGTCCGCGGCCGCCGCCAGACGCCCTCCGAAGCGCGCCTGCCCGCCAACGAGACCGGCTTCGACGTTCAGCCCAGCCGCTTCGGCGCCGGGATGTGGGGGGTGATCCTCTTCGTGTCGTCGGAGGCCATGTTCTTCAGCGCGCTCTTCACGACCTACTTCTACCTGCACGCGCGCGTGCCGGCCTGGGAGCCCGTCTTCGAGCGCTGTATCTCCCTCGAGTGCGAGAAGCCGACGTGGCAGTCGCTCACGCACCTCGGCGGCCTGGCGGTCCCGCTCATCCTCATCAACACGGCGGTCCTGCTGGCCTCCAGCGTGACGATGCAGCTCGCGGTCAACGCGATCAAGAAGGACCTCCGCCGGCCGGCGGTCCTCTGGATGGCGCTCACGGTCTTCATGGGGGCCTGGTTCGTCCTAGGCCAGGGCTACGAGTACCTGACGCTCGGCTTCCTGCCCGACAACTCGGTGTTCACGGCCGTGTTCTTCACGCTGACGGGCTTCCACGGTCTCCACGTGACGGGCGGCGTGATCGCGAACGCGCTCGTGCTCTTCCGGACGATGAACGGGCACTTCAGCTCGCGGCGCCACGTGTTCTTCGAGGGCGCGAGCATCTACTGGCACTTCGTCGATGTCGTCTGGATCGGCCTCTTCACGACCATCTACATCATCGGCTGACGCCACCCGCAGCTCCGGCCGTCCGGCTTCTCGGGGTGTCGATCGTGCTCGCGGGTCCCTTCCCTCGCTCCGCTCGGTAGGGTCACGCCCTGCCGATGCGCCAGACCTCGCTGCGCTCAGGCGGCCCTCGGCGCGCGCTTCGCGCGCATGCCTTCGGGCCGGGTCCCGCTCCGCGCGATCGACACCCGCTCGCGCCGTCCGGCCTCGCTCAAGTGAGGCGCGCCGTGGATGACGCGGCGAATGCGGATGCGCGTACGCGACAGCGGTGAGGGGTGGGACCGCATCTGGCACGCGCGACAGCGCGTGCCTTGCGGGGGTACCTCAAGCCGAGCGGACGCGCGCCGCGAGCCGCATCGGGTACCGCGGCGCGCCGACATCGCAGGCGAGCTAGTCCTCTGCGATCAGGATCCGCAGGTCGTGGAGCAGCGACTCGTCGAGGGCGTCGGTGCGCAGCAGCACGCGCTCCCGGCTCTGGCGGTCGATGAGGTAGACGGCGTCGGTATGGGTCACTGTGGGCAGGCCCGGGTCGGGCGTGGCCACGATCCCGTAGTCGGTCCAGACCGAGGCGAGCTGCGCGCGCGAGCCGATCAGGTAGTGCCAGCCCTGGTCCAGGCGGTGGGAGCGCGAGAACTCTTGGACGGCCCGCGGCGTGTCGTGGTCGGGGTCGGTCGAGACCGCCAGGAAGACGACCTCGTCGGCGTCGGCCGCGAGCTCGCCCTGCGTGACGCGGAACGTCTCGGCGGTCAGGGGGCAGATGTCGGGACAGCGGGTGTAGAGGAAGGAGAGGACCACGACCTTGCCGCGGAGGGAGGACAGCGCTAGCGGGGCGGCGGTCCTTCCGTCGGTGAGGATGAAGTCGGGGGCGTCGCCGCTCCCGAGATCAGTTCCCGCCAGCGCGGGCGCTGCGGCTCCGCATGCGATCGAAGCGGCGGCGACATAGGCGAGGACTGCTCGGGCCAATGGTCCGAGGATACGGGCGCGGGCGTGGCTTCCAGTGGCGGCTTGCCGATGCGCCGCGTGAGCTCGTCGCTCGTGACCGTCTCGACCTCGGGGGCGGGCTCCTCGCGTGGTCCGCGTCTCACCCCATTGGTCTAGCAGCGGGACCTGGGCGGGGCCATCAGCCATTGGTACTAGGACCCCACGGGGTTCCATCTACGACGGCTCCGTAGTAGAGTTCGGAAGGTCGCCTCGTCAAACGGCGCGGGCGGGGGGAGCACCCTCTTCCGGCGGGGCGGCCCGGAACAGGCGGTGTGGCATGGCCATCGATACAGAAGAGCTCAACCTCTTCACCAGCGATCCCACGCTCCTGGAGCGGTCGTCCGATGCCGAGTACGAGCGCGCGGCGAAGGCGCTGCGCGAGCTCGGCGAGCCCCTCCGCATCAGGCTGCTCCACGCTCTCTGCCTGGACGCCGACACGCCCCAGAAGGCCGCGGTCTGGGCGGGTCTCTCGCAGGCGGTCGCGGAGCGCGAGATCGCGAGGATGGTGGACCTGGGCCTGGTGGAGCGCCGCGAGACCGCCCGCGGCGTGACCTACGAGCCGCGCGACGGGCATCTGGTGGTGCAGCTGCATCTGGCGCTGGCGCACGGCCGCGAGGACCCCAGTGCGCCGCACCCGAAGCTCATTGCGCGGCGCCGCGTCGTGCGGGCGGCGCGCTGAGGCGGGTCACTAACATGACCGGAGGCATGGCCGACCAGAGCATCCGGCGCCTCCGACGCCTGGGGCCCGCTCGCGCGACCGCCGACGACCGCGACGAGAAGTTCCTGGGCCCGCTCGAGTCGGCGGTGATGGACCGCCTCTGGAGGCGGGGCCGCGCCACGGTCCGCGAGATCGTGGACGACCTCGGCCGGACGCGGTCGCTGGCCTACACGACGGTGATGACGATCATGACGCGCCTGCACGCGAAGGGCCTGCTGGAGCGGGTCCGCGAGGGCAAGACGTACGTGTACCGGCCCGCGTTCACGCGCGAGGAGCACCGCGAGCGCATCTCCCGCGAGCTGGTGCGGGGGCTGGTGAACGAGTTCGGCGACGTCGCGCTCGCCCAGTTCGCCGCCGAGCTGGACGGGGTGGACGTGGGCCACCGGACCGCGCTGCGGCGCATCGCCTCGAAGGAGACTCCCCGTGCTCCGCGCTGACCGCGCGTTCGGCCTGCTGGTAGTGCTCGCCCTGGTCTCGAGCGCGATCCTGCTGGCCCTCCTGGTGACGCTCCTGCCGCGCGCGGGCGTCGTCCTGGGCGGGGTCGCGCGCGCGGAGGACGCCGTCGCCGTGCTCCTCTTGGGCCTGGCCACCGTCGGTATCTCGCTGGGCCTCACGTCGTTGCTCCGGCAGCTCTACGGCACGCTGCGCCTGATCCGCTCGCTCCTGGCGCGCCGCATCCGCGCGCCGCACGAGGTCGAGATCGCGGCGGCCGGGATGGGCCTGGAGGGACGGATCGACGTCGTGCTGGACGAGCGGCCATTCTCCTTCTGCTACTGGTTCATCCGCCCGCGCATCTGCCTCTCGACCTCGCTGGTCCGCCGGCTCGACGCCGAGGAGCTCCGAGCGGTCCTGTTCCACGAGCGCTACCACCTCCGCCACCGCGACCCGCTGCGCCTGGTGATCGCGCGGTACTTCGCCGCGGGCCTGTACGTCGTGCCGGTGGTGGAGGAGCTGGTCGAGCACTTCGTGCTGGAGAAGGAGCTGGAGGCCGACCAGGACGCGGTGCGCGCCATGGGGGAGGTGCGCCCGCTGGCCGGTGCCCTCTACGCGCTGCTGCCCGACGCCGACGAGGTCTCGCTCGGGCTCCTGGTGCCGGTGGGCTCGCTCTCGGTCACCGAGGCGCGCATCGAACACCTGGTGGACGGCCGGCCCCTGCCGGTGGCGATCCGGCCGCTGTCGGTCGCGATGTCTCTCGGGGCGCTGGTGGCGGCGTCGGTGCTCGTTGCGGTCCAGGGCGCGAGCCTCGCCGCCGGCCACCCGCCGCCGGTCCTGTCCGTGCCGGGGCTGCTCGTCGGCCCCGCCTCCCTGCTCTTCGTCGCGGCGGTCAGCGGCGGCGTCCAGCAGGTGCGGCTCGCCGTCCAGCGCTGACGATCCGGCACGGCGCGTGACCCTCACCGCGGACCTGGTCCGCGAGCGCGTGCGCGGAACGGTCCTGGAGCGCGTCGGCGGCACGCCACTGGTCCCCCTGCACCGCGTCGCCGCCGACCTCGCGGCCGAGGTCTGGGCCAAGGTCGAGTCGTTCAACCCCGCCGGCAGCGTGAAGGACCGCGCGGCGCTCTGGATGACCATCGCGGCCGAGGAGGACGGGCGCCTGCGCGGGGGGAAGCGCGTCCTCGACGCGACCAGCGGCAACACCGGCGTGGCCCTCGCGATGGTGGCGGCGGTGCGCGGCCACCCCGTCGAGCTGGTCATGCCCGACAAGGTCTCGTCGGAGCGCAAGCGCATGGCCGCGGCGTTCGGCGCGACCATCCTCCTGACCGACCCGCTCGAGGGCACCGACGGCGCCATCCGCCACGCGCAGCGGCTCGCGACCGAGCAGCCCGGCCGCTACGCCTACCTGGACCAGTACTCCAACCCCGCCAACCCGCTGGCGCACCAGCTGACGACGGGCCCGGAGATCTGGGAGCAGACCGGCGGCAAGGTCACGCACTTCGTCGCCGGCGTCGGCACCTCCGGCACGGTCATGGGCGTCTCCGCGGCGCTGCGCCCCCGGGGCGTGCGCGTCGTCGCGGCCCAGCCGGCGGAGGCGTTCCACGGCCTCGAGGGCTGGAAGCACATGGCGACCGCGATCCGCCCGCCGATCTGGGACGAGGACGCGGCCGACGTCCACCTGATGATCCCCACGGAGCCGGCGCTCGAGATGACCCGGCGGCTGGCGCGCGAGGAGGGGCTCTTCACCGGGCCCTCCGGCGGCGCGGCCGTGCTGGCGGCGACGCGGGTGGCGTCGAGCGAGCCGGGCCTCGTCGTGGTCCTCCTAGCCGACGGCGGCGAGCGCTATCTCTCGACGGCGCTCTGGGAGTGACGCGGCCGCCTACGCCTCGGTGATCCTGACCTCGTAGACGCCCTTCTCGGAGCCGGCGTGGTCGTCCCGGATCCGGTACGCGCGGACCTCGGGGACCTCGGCGCGCACGGATACGAGCACGTAGAAGGACGAGGGCCAGCGGGCCTCGGCGCGGTCGGTGGGCGAGGGATAGGGGCCCGAGTACACGTGGCTGTGGTAGATGGCGAAGGGCTCTCCCTCGAGCCCGTCGGCGCTCGACTCGCCGGCGTCCGCCATCGCGCGGAGCGCGCGCATGACCTCGGTCGGCTCCATCACGTAGCGCCGCAGAGGATCGTCGGCGACGTTGGCGCAGCGGATCACCCGCGTGGCCCGGCCGCCACGGCCGGCGATCAGGCCGCAGGCCTCGTGCGGCGCGCTCTCCCGGGCGTGGGCCACGAGCTCGGCGCGCAGGGCTTCCGGGAGGACGAGCGGCCCGGAGACGGCGGCGGTCGTCAGCCCCGGCCCCCCGCCATGGCCGGGATGACCATGACCTCGGCGCCTTCGGGGATCTCCGCGGCGAGGCCGCCGCTGGCGCGCGCGTCGCGCTCGCCGATGTACACGTTCACGTAGGTCACCAGGCCGCCGCGCTCGTCCACGACCCGTGACCGGAATCCCGGATGGCGCCGCTCGATGTCGGTGAAGACCTCGTCGAGGGTGCGGCCGTCCGCGCTCACCTTGTTCTCGCCACCTACGGCATCGCGTAGGGACCCCGGAAGGCGAACCGTGACGGTCATATGACAAGCGTACGTGGCAAGGCCGCGGATCGTTACCGGGCACGAGATAGCGCGGGCTGCATTCGAACCAGCGAGTGCTAGGTGTAAAAGGCGAAGCTCCTCGTCCTTCCTCGACAAGGAGCTCCCCAGGGTCCCGCGGTCGCGCGTCCGCCTTCAGGCCTCATATCCGGTCTCGATGCGGGACAACAACACCGCTGAACGGTGGGTCCCGGCTATCCGTGCATCCGGCGGACGCGCGGCGACCGATACGTGCCCCCTCGCGCCGGGGGCGTCATCGATCGACTTCGAGTACCCCCCACAGGAGGTGGAGTCTGACCATGCGACCTCCCAAATGATCGGTGCTTCGCGTGGTCGGTCACGACGGGCCCTTGTCGTTGACCACCACCTTCGTACCCCTCGCGCGACCTCGCGTCAAGGGTCCAAACTCGGTATCGCGCGGCTCCCGTCGCTCGCCTGCCGGGCCGGCTCACACCGAGGCGGGCGCGGACCGCGCCCTATGGGCGCCGGAGGACCGTTCGGATCTCGTCCGGGACGGCGCCGATCCTGTCCCACCAGCGCTCGCGCGCGTCCTCCGAGATCGAGCGCGCGGCTTCGACCGCGAGCGCCACGCCGCTCGTCAGGTCGTGCTGTCGGACGATCTCGGGCGCGGGGCGCTCATCGTCGCCGCGGTTGTGGTAGTTCACGTTCGGCAGGGCCATCGCCGTCGTGGAGAAGCCGCTCGTTACGAAGGTCGAGGCCTCGCAGGTCCCGCCGGTGAGGAGCGCCCGCTGGGACGCGATCCCGCGCTCCGCCAGGCGCTCCGCCGCGACGCGCAGATGCCGCTCGGCGTCGTTGCTGAAGGTGTTGTGGAGGTCGCCCGCGCGGACCACGGCTCCGCCGCCCGCGACGGCGCCCGGGAGCGCCCGGCTCGCCTCGACCGAGACGACGGTCGCGCCGCGCGCGATGAGGCCGTCCTCCACCAGTAGCCGCGCGCCGTAGAGGCCGGTCTCCTCCGCCCGCGTGAAAACGCCCATGGCGTCCGCCGGGCCCTCCTCGCGCGCCAGCTGGACCAGCGCGGCGGCGATCACTGCGCACCCGGCGAGGTCGTCGGCCGCGCACATGCGGATCTCGTCACCCCGGACCTCGAGGTCGGGCAGGTCCAGGACGGCCCACTGCCCGGCGGCGATCTCGCCGTCGGCCCGGATGCGCATCTGTCCGGCGGAGTTGTGGACGTGGTCCGCGGCCGCCTCGAGCCCGTCGAGCACCGCGGCGACCGGTCCGCCCCCACGGTCGTCGTACACGCGCACGCGGACCTCGCGGTCGAGCACGGCCCCGCGGAACCCTCCCAGCACGCGCGCCCGGCCGCTCCGGCCGCTCGCGGACGCGATCTCGAACGCGGGGTGGTCGGTGTGGGCCACGAACACGATGGGGCGCGCGCCGCCGCGCCGGACGTGCGCGTAGACCTGCCCGTACTCGTCGGTGCGGGTCTCGACCCCTGCGCGGTCGAGCGCGGCGCGTATCGCGGCGAGGACGCGGTGCTCGTGATACGGAGCGGTCGGCAGCGCGACCCTGTGGAGGATGTCGAGCACCGCGGAGGGATCCGGCGGGTGGAGCAACGGGAGCGAGGATAAGGAGGTTCGCCCTACGCTGGCGCCGGTGCTCCGCCTCTACGACACGCGCCGCCGCGGCGTGTTCGCGTTCAGCCCGCGCGGGGACCAAGTCACGATGTACGTCTGCGGTGTGACGCCGTACGACACCACGCACCTGGGCCACGCCCGCACCTTCCTCGTCTTCGACGTCCTGGCCCGCCATCTCGAGTCGCGCGGCCGGCGGGTGCGCTACGCGCAGAACGTGACCGACATCGACGAGTCGATCCTCCAGCGCGCCGAGCGCGAGGGCGTCGGGTGGCGCGAGCTGGGACGGCGCGAGGAGCGCGCCTTCCTCCGCGACATGGAGAGGCTCGGCTGGCGCAGGCCCGACGTGCTCCCGCACGCCACGCTCGAGATCGACGAGATGCAGGGGATGATCGGGCGGCTCCTCGAGAAGGGCGTCGCCTATGCGGTGGACGGCAGCGTGTACTTCTCGGTGGCAAAAGCGCGCCGCTACGGCGAGCTGTCGCGCCTGCCCCGCGCGCGTATGGAGCGGATCCTCGTGGCGCAGGACGACTCCGCGCTGGACGACCCCCGGAGGCGGGACCCGCTCGACTTCGCGCTCTGGCGCAAGGTCCCGAGCGGCCCCACGTGGCCGAGCCCCTACGGACGGGGGCGGCCGGGCTGGCACATCGAGTGTTCCGCGATGGCGCTTCACCACCTGGGCGAGCGCATCGACATCCACGGCGGGGGCGCGGACCTCGTCTACCCGCATCACGAGAACGAGATCGCGCAGTCCGAGGCCTGCACCGGCGAGCGGCCCTTCGTGCGCTGGTGGATGCACGTGGCGGCCGTGCGGCTGAACGCGGCCAAGATGTCGAAGTCGGACGGGAACATGGTCTTCGTCCGCGACGCCCTCCGGCGCGCCTCACCCGAGGCGCTTCGGCTCTACCTGCTCGACCTCCACTACCGGAAGCCCTTCGACCACGACGAGGTTTGGCTCGAGCGCTCGGTGCAGCGCCAGCGCGAGCTGGCGGAGCGCCTCGGCAAGGGGTCCGTGGGTCCGATCGGCCGCGACCGGGCCACGCGCGCGGTGCTCGCCGCGCTCGACCGCGACCTCGACACGGCCCGCGCCATCCGCGAGCTCGAGCGTCAGGCAAAGACCGCCGACGAAGGCTCCCTGCGGTCGCTCCGCGCGGTGGCGCGGAAGGTGCTCGGGATCGCATGATCGGACTTCGCCGCACGTTCGGCATCGCTCTAGCGGTGGTCGCCATCGCGCTGGTGGCGCTCGTCGCCGTGCTCTGGCGGCCCTTCGCGGAGACGCTCGAACTTCGCTCGACGCCAAGCGTCGTCACGGCCGTGCGCGATCTCGCGCGGCTCGAGACGGTGGAGTACCACGTGGAGCGCGTCATCGACCTCCGCGACGAGCAGTCGCTCCTCTTCGGGCTCATCCGCACCGAGGACGCGATCCTGTTCGTCGCGGTGGGGCAGGTGACCGCCGGCGTGGATCTCGCGGAGCTCGGGGAGGGCGACGTGGTCGCCGATCGCGAGCGAGGTACGGCCGAGATCACGCTCCCGCCGGCCCGGATCCTCGTGACACGCGTCGATAACGAGCGAAGCTGGGTCTATGCGCGGGTCACCGGCGCGCTGGCGCGGCGCGAGGAGGAGCTCGAGACCCTGGCCCGTCGCGAAGCGGAGCGGACCCTGGAGCAGAGCGCGGTGGACGCGGGGATCCTCGAGCGCGCTCGGGCGAATGCCGAGCGCACGGTCGCGGCGCTCGTGCGTTCGCTCGGCTACACGACCGTGACCGTGCGCACGCGGTCGTCCTGACGGCGCTCGCGACCGTCCCCGCGGCGTAGACCTACTTCCGCTCGAGCTCCAGAGACGCCGAGTTGATGCAGTAGCGCTGGCCCGTCGGGGCGGGGCCGTCGGGGAAGACGTGGCCGAGGTGGCCGCCGCAGCCCGCGCACATCACCTCGGTCCGGACCATGCCGTAGGCCGTGTCGGTCTCTTCCTGGACCGCGCCGGGCTCCGGGGCGTAGAACGCCGGCCAGCCGCAGCCCGAGTCGTACTTCGTCTCGGACGTGAACAGCTCCGCGCCGCACCCGGCGCAGCGATACCTGCCCGGCTCGAAGGTGTGGTCGTACTCCCCGGTGAACGGCGGCTCGGTCCCCTTCTGGCGCAGCACGCGGTACTGCTCGGGTGTCAGCGCCGCGCGCCACTCCGCGTCCGATCGCTCGGTCTTCGGCATGACCCGAGCCTAGCCGCTACATCGGACTTACGAGCTGGAAGTAGTTGTCGTCGGGGTCGGAGAACGTGGCGATCAAGCCGCCGGTCTCCTCGCCCATGCCGTAGGGCTCGCGCACGACCGTGGCCCCCGCGGCCTTGAGCCTCGCGAAGTCGCCCTTGACGTCCGCGCTCTCGATGTTCCAGATGATCCTGCCGGGCTGCGCGTTCTTCCCCTTGACCTGGTCGTGCGGGCCCACCGTGACGCCGCCCGTGCCGATCATCCACCCGGTGTACCCGCCCTCGTCCCAGCCTGGCTTGCCGAAGAGCTTCGTGTAGTAGTCCGCGAGGCGCCGCGGGTCCTCCGACCCGATCAGGATGCCGTTCAGGTTCATCTCCGCCTCCTTTGTCTCTCTATGTCTAGACGATGTAGCCGGGCGGATCTCATCGGTCCCGGACGGGCTGTGCGGATCGCCCAGCCGGGATGGTCGCGTCCCCGGGGCTAGGCTGACGGGAGCGTGGGCCTCGTAGCGTTCATCTGCGTCACCTGTGGCGTCCAGCAGGCACCCTCGGCGGCCCCGCCCGAGCGCTGCCCGATCTGCGAGGACGAGCGGCAGTACGTCCGTCAGGGCGGGCAGAAGTGGACGAGCCTCGACGAGCTCGCCGCTTCGGGCCACCGTGTCGAGCTGCGCGAGCTGGAGGCCGGCCTGTACGGCGTGGGCGTCGTGCCGGCGGTGGCCATCGGGCAGCGTGCCCTGCTGGTACGGACGCCGGCGGGCAACTTCCTCTGGGACTGCACCGGACACGTCGATGCCGGGGGCGTCGAGGCGGTCCGCGCTCTCGGGGGCATCGCCGGGATCGCGATGTCGCATCCGCACTTCTACGGCGTCATGGTCGAGTGGAGCGCCGCGTTCGGCGGCTGCCCGGTGTACATCCCGACGGCGGACCGCGGCTGGGTCCAGCGCGACGACACCAGGGTCGTCGAGTGGACCGGGACCCGTGAGGTCCTGCCGGGCGTGACGCTCATCCAGACCGGCGGCCACTTCGAGGGCAGCGCGGTCCTGCACTGGGCGGCCGGCGCGGAGGGGAAGGGGGCGCTGCTGGTCGGCGACTCGATCGCCGTCGTGCCGGACGTTCGCGCCGTGAGCTTCATGCGGTCGTACCCGAACTACATCCCGCTTCCGCCGCCCGAGATCCAGAGGATCGTGGCGAGCGTGCGGCCGTACGCGTTCGACCGCATCTACGGCGGATGGTGGGACCGGGTCGCGCCCAGCGACGGGAAGGCCGCCGTCGAGCGGTCCGCCCGGCGCTATCTCAAGTGGACCGGCTCGGAGGTCGAGCGCTGAGCGGCGCGGCCCGCACCGTCCCTCGCTGCATGAGCACGCAGCATCCGGACAACGCCGCCACCCCGTTCTTCGCCTCGGGTCCGGTGATCGGTGCGGACGACGAGGTGCGCGAGGCGTACTACGCGTTCTCGCATCTCGGCTGCGACGAGCAGATGTGGGACTACGAGGGCAAGGAGGTGGACGAGTTCGTCGTCGAGAAGCTGCTGTCCTCGTACGAGGCGTACTTCGCCGAGCAGCCGCTGGGCGGGACGGTCTTCCTGACCCCCCGCATCCCGAACCCGCGGCTCGAGCCGGCGCAGGCGAAGCTGCTGCTGGAGGTCCTGCACAGCCTGCCGCGCCACTCGGACGCCGCGCGGATGTTCTACCGGGAGGACCGCGTTCCCATCTTCGAGCTCATCTACCCCATGACGACCTCGGCGAGCGAGCTCGAGCGCGTGCGCCGCTACTACGAGCGCTTCGTGGCGAGCGCCGCGGACGCCCGGATCCTCGAGGGCGACGAGCCCCTGCGGGAGCTGTTCGGCGAGTTCGCTCCGCGGCGCATCTCGGTCATCCCGCTCATCGAGGAGCGGCAGTACCTCCTGGCGGCGGACGGCATCGTGCGCGACCAGATGCTCTCGTCGGAGGCCCCCGACCAGCGCGTCTTCATCGCGCGCTCCGACCCGGCGCTGAACTACGGGTACCTTGCCGCGGTCCTCCTGGCGATGGTCGCGCTGGACCGCCTGGCCGGCCTGGAGCGCGAGCTCGGGCGCCCCATCTACCCGATCATCGGCGTCGGGGCCGTGCCATTCCGCGGCGGATTCCGTCCGGGCGGCGTCGAGCGGTGCCTGCGGACGTATCCCAGCGTGCAGACCTTCACGGCGCAGTCCGCCTTCAAGTACGACCACCCGAGCCAGGCAGTCGTCGGGGCGATCGCGCAGCTTCGGTCGATGCCCCGCACGAGCCCGCCCGCGGTGGCCGGCGACGCGCGGATCACGGACCTCCTCGACCGCTCGGCCGAGCGCTACCAGCTGGAGGTCTCGACCCTGGCCCCGCTCGTCATGGCCATCTCGCGCCACGTGCCGCGTCGCAGGAGGCGCCGCCTCCACATCGGGCT
Organism: Candidatus Limnocylindria bacterium; assembly: GCA_050692015.1. Taxonomy (GTDB): domain Bacteria; phylum Chloroflexota; class Limnocylindria; order P2-11E; family P2-11E; genus GWC2-70-10. The sequence continues at coordinate 18,146 of JBOGTE010000003.1, read as the reverse complement.
CTTCGGCTACAGCCGCTCGTCGGGTGTGGTGACGCTGCCGCGCGCGATCCCCTTCTGCGCGAGCCTCTACTCGTTCGGGCTGCCGCCCGAGGTCCTCGGATGCGCTGCCTTGACCCAGGGTGACGTGGCGCTGCTCGACGAGGTCGCGCCGTCGGTGCGCGAGGAGATGCGGGAGGCGCTGCGCTACCTCGACCCGGAGGCGCTGTCCCAGGTGGGCCCGGAGGTCGCCGAGAGCGCGCGCGCCGCGATGCGCTGGTTCGGCGATCCGGACGATCCCGCCGCAGAGCACCACGGGATCTCGCGCCGGCTCCGTTCGTCGCTAGGGCCGACCGACGCCCCGGAAGCCTCCGAGCTGATCCTGCGCGGCGGCGCACAGAGGGGCTTCCTCGGCTAGCGGGTGTCGGGTCGTTCAGCTCCGAGCAGGCGTACGGCCCGCTAGGGCTCGAGAACGACGGTCGCGGCGGGATACGTGCCCAGCACCTGGACCCACGCGCAGCAGGTGCGCATGAGCGCGAGCGCCTCCGCGGCCGGCGAGACCGCGGGGTCGCCCTCGAAGTCCAGGTAGAAGACGTAGTCCCAGGGAGCCTCGCGGCTGGGGCGCGACTCGATCTTCGTGAGCTGGAGGCCGGCGGTGGCGAAGGGCTGAAGGGACCGGACGAGCGCACCGGGGACGTTCGCGCTCGCGTAGGCCAGGCTCGTCTTCGGCGCGCCGGCTCGAAGGTCGGGCCTGACCTCGGCCGCCACGTGTACGTCCGTCGCGAGGGCGAAGAAGCGCGTCATGTTGTCGGGCGCGCTCTCGATCGAGGGCGCCAGCACCTCCAAGCCGTAGCGCGCGGCGGCCGCGCGGCTCGCTACCGCGGCGACCGTCATGTCACCGAGCTCGGCCACCTCCGCCGCCGCTCCGGCGGTGTCGAACGCCACGGCCGGCCGGATGCCGTGCTGGCTCAGGAACGGCGCCACCTGGGCGAGCGCCTGTGGATGCGACCGCGCCACGCGCACCCCCTCGAGCGACGCGCCGCGTACGCCGAGCAGGTCGTGCCGGACGCGGAGCTTGGCCTCGGCGACGATCCGGGCCGAGCCCCGGCGGCGGAGGAGGTCGTACACGTCCACGACCGAGCCGGCGAAGCTGTTCTCGACCGGCACCACGACGGCCGCGACCTCGCCCTGCTCCAGCGTGTCGAAGACCTCGGCGAAGCTCTCCCGCGGCACGCTATCGGCCGCCGGGAAGAGGGCACCCGCCGCCGCCTCCGAGAACGCGCCCGGTGCGCCCTGATACGCGACCTTCATGCCGCAACGATGACAGGCCGGACCCGAACAGGCCGCGAGGGGCGCCGGAATAGGCCGGAGCCGGGCGAGTGTTGGGGTGGCATGGACGGCGACCTTGGCCTGCTGGTCCTCCGCGTAGTAGTAGGGCTCGTCGTGGCCATGCACGGCCTGATGAAGCTCGGCTGGGTGGGCCAGGGCGGCTCGGTCGCCGGGACCGGCGGCTGGTTCGACAGCATCGGCCTGCGTCCCGGCGTCTTCTGGGCGCTGGTGGCGGTGCTCGCCGAGGCGGGCGGCGGCCTGCTGATGGCCCTGGGCCTCGGCGGTCCGATCGGCGCGGGCCTGGTCGCGGCCGACCTTCTGGTCGTGACAGTCATAGCCCACCTGCCCAAGGGCTTCTGGTCGCAGAACGGCGGGTGGGAGTTCCCGCTGCCGCTCGCCGCCGCCGGGTTCGCCGTCGCGCTGCTTGGTAACGGCGCCTGGTCGGTCGATGCGATGCTCGGCCTCACGTATCCCGCCGAGCTCACCACCTACTGGCTCGCGCTCATGGCGATCGGGGCAGTGCTGGCGATCGCGGCCAACAAGCTCTTCGCGCCTAAGGCCTAAGGCAGCCCAGAAGACCGCCTGATCCTCTGCGACCGAGCGCCGCTTCGGGGATCCGCACGTAGACTTGGTCTACGCGGCCCGGTCGCCTAGCGGTCTAGGGCGTCTCCCTTTCAAGGAGAAGGTCATGGGTTCGAATCCCATCCGGGCTACACGTCCCGTGTTTGCTGAGGTCTACGCGAGTGCGATCGCTCTCAGGCCGCTTCTCTGCTGTGGTGGCCGCATCTCTGAAGGCCGCTTCTCTTTCGCCGCCTTGCGTGGCGCCGTGAACGGCGACGGTGCGCGGCGACGCTCCTCGAAGGGCCGGGCCTTGGTGTAGCGCTCCACCATCCGTCCGGTGGTCCAGCCGCCCTCGACCATGAGGTCGAAGCGCGAGCCGGAGCCGGAGCGATGGAAGTTCGTGGCCCAGGTGTGCCGGAGCATGTGGGCGCAGAGGTCTCGGATCCCAGTCCTCACCTTGAGCCGCTCGAAGAGTTTCCTGACCGCGTTGCCGGTGAGCGGTCGACCGTGCCGATCCGTGAAGAGTGGAGCCTCCTCGTCCGTCTCGCCGTGGCGGTGGTCGAGCAGGTAGCTGTCGAGGGCCTTCAGCGCCTCGATCGGGATGGTCACGTCGCGGGAGTGAACGGACTTGCTCGTGGCAGCACGGATGCGCAACCGCCGCTCATGCAGGTCCACGTCGCCGAGGCGCAGATTGGCAAGCTCCTCGCGGCGGAGGCCGCAGCCGAGGAGCGTCCAGACGATGGTGCTGTCGCGCTTGCCGGTCTCACCCTCTGAGGCTCGCTCGATCAGGCGCCACATCTCATCGTCTGTGAGGGCTCTGCGCGAGGTGTCCTTGACCCTTGGCATCCTGACCTGTCGCAGAGTGGATTCGCCGTCCTCGTGGTGGATCCGTCGTTCTGCCAGGAACTTGGCCAGTGACCGAAGGGCTACCCACGCGACTCGAGCGCACTGCGCTGATCCGCTGGCCTTCCGAAGGGCCAGGTACGCCTCGACCGTGCCTGGCTCGATGTCGCCTACCTCCGCCGGCCGCTCGAGGCGCTCGCGACACCACTCTGTGAAGCCGTTGATCGCATGCCGGTAGTTCGTCGCCGTGACGGGCGAGAGGTCGTGACGGTGGACGAGGAAACTGTCGACTACGTCCAGGAGAGGTGTGCGGGCGTCACGCATCTCCGCCCACCTCCGTGGTCGCGCTCTGGTCGTTGTAAAGGTCCGTACGCCGGACATCTCGATCCTTTCCGGCGGGCAGCAGGCCAGGGCGCAGCGTAGAGCACGACCAGGCGCGTTCTCTACAGCTCAGGACGATTGCGAGGCACTTCGCGTGGTGAGGGTGGCCTGCGCGCCAGACGGCCCCTCCGCCTGAGACGGTACCCTTACACAAAATGCAAGTGCGGACGCGTAAGGCGCTGGTACTGTTGTGCCGCATGGCGGGTCACTCCGTCGTGCCATGGGGCCGGACGTTCATAGCGTCGCGGCCCCGTTTTCTTTGCGCTCCATTTTCCTCTACTATTGAGAAAAAGTCAAGGGCCGCACACAGGGAGGCCTCCGCGTGACGGCCAGGAAGCGGGGGCTGGCGACGGAATGGAACACGCTGTCCCAGGCCGCGGTGGCCCGGATGCTTGGCGTTTCGACGACGCGCGTGGGTCAGTGGATCGCCGACGGGCGCCTACCGGCGCACAAGGTTGATGGCTGGGCCCGGCCGAGGGTGCTCCAGAGCGACGCTGAACGCTTCAGGCGCGAACGTGATCGGCGGTAGTGGGCCCTGAGTACGTCAGAGGCTCAGCGACGGATCGACCAGCTCCTTCAGCAGATTCGAGCTCTGTACCGCCGGGAGCGGGCGATCAAGATCACAAGACTGGCGAGGGTGCTCCGCATCATGGACCGCCGAGAGGCCGACCGGAAGCGCGCCGCTGAGAGGAAGCTGAACGAGCGGCGACCAAAGACGCCGCTTGAGCTCCGCGATGTCGTCCAGTTCCCCACGCAAGCTGATCTCGATGAGCCTGATCCGTAGAGTCGACCGCGATCGCCTGGTTCACGCCTGTCTAGACTCGCGCGCATACCTGAGCTGCGGTGGGAAGGGAAGTTTGACGCCGACGGACGACGAGTTCCGCCGGTCCGCGTTGCACTGCCGTTCCAGACCGTCGAGACCGTCAACGAGTCGGCTCAGGACCGGCAGCGGACGCTCGACCTCTTCAGCGAGGGCCGCGATCCTGGCTGGCGCAACCGCCTCATCTGGGGCGACAAGAAGTACGTCCTCCCGGCACTCATGCCGGAGTTCCAGGGCAAGGTCGACCTCATCTACATCGACCCGCCTTACGCGACCGGCGCGGACTTCTCGTTCAGGGTCAAGATCGGCGACGAGGACTTCACCAAGATCCCGAGCGTCATCGAGCAGAAGGCGTACCGCGACACATGGGCGCACGGCCTCGACTCGTACCTGAAGTGGTTCTCTGACGCCGCCGCGATCCTGTACGACCTACTCGCCCCGACTGGCAGCATGTATGTGCACCTCGACTGGCACACCGTCCACTACGTAAAGGCACTGCTCGACGAGGTCTTCGTGGATGGGTTCCAGCGTGAGATCATCTGGCGGATCGGCTGGGTCTCCGGTTACAAGAGCGTCGCGAAGAACTGGATCCGGAATCACGACACGATCCTCTTCTACGTCAAGTCACCTGGTCAGTTCACGTTCAACAAGGAGCACGTGCCCTATCCGCCGGGCTACAAGCGGCGAGGCGAGGATGAACCCGCAGAAGGTCCGGGCTACCCGATGGAAGACGTCTGGAACGCGAACCCCTTCGAGTTCGCGCTCAAAGGCGAGCAGAGCCTCGACTCCATCCAGATCAAGAGCTTCTCCCAGGAGAAGACCGGCTTTGACACGCAGAAGAACGAATCCGTCCTCGCTCGGCTGATGCGCGCTTCCTCGAAGGAGAACGACCTGATCCTCGACTGCTTCGCTGGGTCAGGCACGACGGCCGTTGTAGCCGAGAAACTGCGCCGACGGTGGATCGCGGCGGACCTAGGTCGGTTCGCGGTCCACACTGCCCGCAAGCGGCTTCTGGCGCTCTCCGGCGTAAAGCCCTTTGTCGTCCAGAACCTCGGCAAGTACGAGCGCCAAGCATGGCAAGCAGCCGAGTTTGGAAGCACGCCCGAAGGCGTGACCCTGCGTTACCGCAACTTCATCCTCCAGCTCTTTCGGGCGACGCCGATGACCGGATACAACTGGATCCATGGCATGAAGGCGGGTCATGCAGTGCACGTCGGCGCGGTGGACTCGCCGGTGAGCCCGGGCGACGTACAGCAGATGGCGGTCGAGCTCGCCAAGCTCCGGTCGGGATCTGGTACAGGTGGCCCCAAGGCCATCGATGTCCTTGGATGGGACTTCGCCTTCGAGCTTAATGAGCTTGCGAAACAGCAGGCAGCGCGTGCCGGCATCGAGCTGCGCTTCTTCCGCATCCCGCATGACGTAATGGACAAGCGGGCGGTCGCGCAGGGGGATGTGTCGTTCTTCGAGCTGGCGGCACTTTCGGTGAAGCTTGCGAAGAAGGGCCGCGTTGTGACCGTCACCCTCACTGACTTCGTGATCCCCCTCGACGATGTGCCGGACGAGATCCAGAAGGCCGTGAAGGATTGGTCACAGTGGATCGACTACTGGGCGATCGACTGGGATAACCGTGACGACACTTTTCACAACGTCTGGCAGAGCTACCGGTCGCGCGCCACCCCGAAGCTCGAACGCAGCGCGATACAGACTTACGAGGCGCCAGGCCAGTACAAGATCGTCGTGAAGGTCATCGACATCCTCGGGAACGACACCACCAAGACGCTCTCTGTCGACGTGAAGTGATGCCGAAGGCCAAGGCGGCACCCCCGAAGATCGAGACCGTCACGCAGACCCTGCGCCGTAAGGCGGTGAAGCTCAAGGTCCCGGACGCACAGCTCGGGCTCTTGCAGCCGAAACTCCCCACTGCTCCGTGCGTTCCGGCGGTCCGTCAAGTGGTGGACGACTGGCGGACTGCGCGGTATCCGAAGATCACCGACACCACTCGCACTCTCCTGAACTACTGGTTCCGGAGCGAGCATCGGCTGCCGAACGGCCAGAAGTTCGTCTACCACGACTCACAGCGGCACGCCATCGAGACGCTCATCTATCTCTACGAGGTCGCGGGGGTGCGCCGACACCGCACGCTCCTCGAGACCTTCGCCAGCAAGACGCCTGGTGTGCATGTCCTGGAGCAGGACGACTTCGCTCGGTACTGCGTGAAGATGGCGACGGGTAGCGGCAAGACGAAAGTCATGTCGCTGGTGATCGCCTGGCAGTTCCTCAACGCCGTTGCCGAAGCGCGGCCCGAGTACGCCAAGACCTTTCTGCTCATTGCGCCGAACATCATCGTGCTCGAGCGCCTGGCGACGGACTTCGAGGGTGGACGCATCTTCAGGGCCGACCCTGTGATCCCGCCCGAGCTAGCCGTCTATTGGGACTTCGATTGCTATGTGCGCGACGAGCCGGAGCGGGCGCACGCCGAAGGCGCGCTCTACCTCACGAACGTGCAGCAGCTCTACGAGCGTCGGGACGACGGCGACGGCAACGAGCCAGAGGAGATGAGGGGAGTCCTCGGCGAGAAGCCCACCGGCGCTCTGCTCTCATCCGAGCCGTTTGGTGCCCGCCTCGCAAAGCGCAAGCTGCCGCTGGCGGTACTGAACGACGAGGCGCACCACACGCACGACGAAGGCAGTGAGTGGACCGCGGTGATCCGTCGCGTGCATGAGTCGCTGAGCGGCGGCATGGTCGCGCAGTTCGACTTCAGCGCGACGCCGCGCTATCCGAAAGGTGGGCTCTTCACGTGGACCGTCTACGACTACCCGCTGAAGCAGGCCATCATCGACAACATCGTCAAGCGCCCCATGAAGGGCATCGCCAAGGGGATACAGGAACAACGCTCCGATCTCGCGAGTGTTCGCTACCGTGCGTACATAACAGCCGGCGTGCTGCGTTGGCGCGAGTACCTCGAGCAGCTTGCGCCACTAGGCAAGAAGCCGGTGCTGTTCCTGATGCTCACCAGCACCCAGGAAGCCGACGACGTCGGGGACTACCTGCGGTCGAAGTACCCCGCCGAGTTCGGCGACGACGAGTTCGGCAACCAGCGTCTCGTGATCATCCACACCGACCGGTCTGGCGAGGTCTCGAAGAAGAGCCTTGAGCTCGCGCGAAAGGCTTCGCGTGAAGTGGATCGCACCGAGAGTCCCGTGAACGCGATCGTGAGCGTGCTCATGCTCCGCGAGGGTTGGGATGTGCAGAACGTCACCGTCGTGGTCGGTCTCCGGCCCTTCACCTCGAAAGCGAACATCCTCCCTGAGCAAACCATTGGTCGCGGCCTTCGCCGCATGTTCCGAGGAGTCTCGGCCGACTACGTGGAGCGCCTCGATGTCATTGGCAACAAGGCATTCATCGAGTTCGTAGAGCAGCTCGAGAAGGACGAGGGGATGGAGCTCGACACCTTCGTCGTCGCGAAGGACAAACTGCAGATCGTCACGGTCTTCCCGGATCCCGACAAGCTCGCCATGGACATCGCGCTCCCGACACTCAGCCCGATCTTGGCCCGCAAGAAGTCGCTGGCTGAGGAGATCGCGGCGATCGACGTGAGCAAGTTGCGGGTGCCGGTGTTGCCGATCAAGCCCGGGGACGAAGCTGCTCAGAGATTCCACTACGAAGGCTATGACATGGTCACGCTGCAGAAGATCATCGAGCGCGACTACGAGATCCCCGAACCGCAGACCGCCCAGGAGGTCATCTCGTACTACGCACGCCGGATCGCCCAGGACCTCAAGCTGCCATCGCAGTTCGCCGCGATCGTGCCCAAGATCCGCGAGTTCCTTGAGCGCAAGGCTTTCGGCAAGCCCGTTGACATCGAATCCAAGGTGATGATCAAGGCGATCGCGAACAACGTCGCGCAGTACGTGACCGTGAAGACGTTCGTGCAGGCGCTGCGCGTGCGGATCGTCGAAGAGCTGGCACCGCAGCTCGTGCACGCCGGGCGTAAACTGTCTGAAACGCCCGGGTTCCCCTTCTCGCGCCCGACCACGTCCGCGACGAAGACCGTCTTTAACGTCGTCGCGGTCGAGAACGAGTTCGAGCGCCGGTTCGCCAAATTCCTCGAGGCCGCCGAGGACGTCGCGCGCTTCGCAAAGCTCCCCGAGCAGTTCGGCTTCGCGATCGAGTACATGGACTCGATGTCGAACCTGCGCTACTACGAGCCGGACTTCATCGTCGTGCTGAGCGACGGCACACACTCCCTGGTCGAGACGAAGGGGCGCGAGGATCCTGACGTGAAGTTCAAGGATCGCGCGGCGGCGATCTGGTGTGAGAACGCCACGATGCTCGCCGGGCCGATCTGGCGATACGTGCAGGTTCCCCAGAAGGAGTTTGAGAAGCTTGACCCCGATGGGTTCTCCGACTTGGCAGCTCTGACCGTGGAGTTCTAGAGGGCCTGCGTTAGGGGTGAGGTACAATAGAACGTGGGTTCTATGCGCTCGGGTGCTTCTCTGGGCACTGTCCAGCCGGGCCAGACCTCAAGGGAGGCTGCATGACAGGGGAGCGCATCACAGGACGGATGCCCGAGCGAGCAGCTGGCGGCGAGCCCGGGTACGAGCGTGACGCGTTCCTTTCGCACGCAGCGGCCGACGAGGAAGTCGCGCGCGCGGTCTTCGGAGACCTGGAAGCGGGGCAGCTGGCGATCTGGTTCGACGAGGCCGAGATCACGCCCGGTGACAGCATCCCTGCAAAGATCAACTGGGGGCTCGAGCACAGCCGACTGCTGATCGTGCTGATGACCGCCTCGTACTTCGACAGCGCGAGCGGTTGGACCGACGCCGAGTGGCACTCGGCCCTGCACCTCGATCCCGACAACCGAAGAGGCCGCATCATTCCCGCACTCGCTGGCGACTGTCCCTACGTCCCGCCGCTGCTACGGCAGCTGAGTCGGGTCGACCTTCGCGGCAAGCGGTATGCGCAAGGCATGCGGGAACTGCTAGCGGTCATCCGCGGTGACCGTCTGGCGCGGACGACCATGCTGCGCGGGCAGTTGATCACGGTCGGCGGCTTCATAGATCGAGCGACCCTCTTCGCCGAGCGGTCGCTCGCCGAGGCCGATCCAGACGCGATCACCGAACGCCTCTACTGCAACCTGTTGCCCGTCGAGCACCTGCCGCGCTGGGTGTACTCCGCGCCTATCGCCGCCCACCTGCGCCACGCGCGTGAGGATGGAACCGAAGCGCTGCCGACTAAGGAGCAGGTCAAGCTCGCGATCAACGAGGCGCAGCGCGCCGCAGGTGCGACCGTGTTCAGCCCGGCGTTCCGGCTCGATGGCGAACGCGTGTTGAGTTTCCACGAACTCGAAGAGGCCGACGGTCCGTTTGCGCCGGTTGTGCAACGCGAGCGAGCGGAGCGATTCTCGACAGCGGATTTGCTCGCTGATGACGACGAGCGTCGCCTCGTCATCTCGCTCTGCAACATGGCTTTGTCGAGGCACGCCTACCGTCGCGGCCTCGTCTCCGATCATGGGACGATCGCCCGCTTCTACTTCCCACCGAAGGACGGCGGCGCGCACGTCATTACATGGCGGCCGTTCAGCAACACCTCGCCGCGCACCGTGGCGAAACCGTGCGCACGCGACGGGCACGTCCGCTTCTGGATTCACCAGGGCGCGTACCTGCAGATCGTCTTCCTGGCGAACAAGCTCTACCTCAAGGTCCGCCCGACGTGGGTACTGACCGATGACGGGGTGAGCGTCAAGACCGGACCGAAGGTCGGGGCGCTCGTCGGGCGCTGGACGAGCGCCGAGCGCAACGTCCACCTGCTCTATCACCTTCGCTTCTGGAGTTCCTGGCTCCGCGAGCGACTGGGCCCGATTTCGATGCGCGCCGGCGACCAGCATCTCGACATCGGCACGGCGCCGGCGTCCATAGAGCTGCCGTTCGGCATCGTCGCCGACACGAAGGATCTCGAACGCCGGCTCGACGTGGAAGCTCCACTAATCGCCGAACGCGAGGCGACGCTCGCGGAAGCCGCGGCGGCGATCGAGGCTGACGAAGAGGAAGACGACGAAGTCGACCCGCTCGACGACGCCGACGAGGAGGACACCGATGCGGACTAGGACGCACGGCCGCGCGCACGTGCGGATAGCCCCACCCCCCCGGCCGCCGAGCTTCGAGGCGGGCGTAATCGCTGAACCCTTGCTGGCTTTCGGCGGCGGCCACGAGCACGTCGATCCGAAGACTGGGCTAGCGCTCTACGGTCCATACAGTTTGTCTGACCAGCGCCGACCATCGCTCGCGAGCATCCGCGTCGGTATCGTTGGAACGTCGGGCATGATCTCCGACGCACAGCACTGGCTGCGCTTCTGCGGCAATGTCGTAACGAACGACGGTCACGAGCCGCTCCAGTGGCCGCACTTCCCAGGATTCAACGCGGGACACCCTTTCCAATGCGAGCTCGTGCTCGGTGACGCGCTCTGGGAAGACATCCGGGACGACGAGCTCAAGAACGCGCTCGGCGAGACGAACTTCTTCGAGCGCATCAAGCGGGTAGTCGCTCTCTACGCGGCAAAGATCGAAGTGCTGGCAGGTCGAGGCGATGCCAAGCCCGACGTGATCGTCTGCTGCATTCCGCAGAACGTGATCGACTTCTGCGCCGTACGGCAGACACGCGGCGGTCAACTAGAACGCCGAAGGATCAGCCCTGCGGAGCGTGCAGCTCAGGCTGCGGCGGCGGTCGGCCAAGAGTTCCTGTTCTCGTCGATGGATCCACGGCTCGGGATTGAAGGCGATAGCGGTGTGCACGAGAACCTGCGGAGGGGGATTAAGGCCGAGGCGATGCGTTTTGGCATGCCGACGCAGCTCGTTTGGCCCAGGACGCTCGTCCTCACGGATGGCACCGGCCCGGTGCACTCGGTCCAGGATCGCGCGACGCGCGCCTGGAACCTCCTGACGGCGCTCTACCACAAGGCTGGCGGGTCACCGTGGCGTCTGGCGCAGATCGAGCCGGGAACATGCTTCGTTGGCGTGTCCTTCTACCGCGAGCTCGGTGTCGGGAACGGACGCTTGCGCACCAGTCTCGCTCAGGCCTTCACGACCGCTGGCGACGGCTACGTGCTACGTGGACGCTCGTTCGAGTGGGATGAGCGGCTGCAGGGTGGCGCTTCGCCCCACCTCGATGCGCCGGACGCCGCGGCCCTTCTCCGCGATGTGCTCGACTTGTACCAGAAGCAGAACCGTGGTGCGCTGCCGACGCGCATCGTCGTGCACAAGTCCTCGCGCTTCTGGGAGGAGGAGCTCGCGGGCTTTCAGGATGCCTGCGAGTACATCCCGCGAAGGGACTTCGTCACGCTCGGATGGAGGGGCCTGCAGTTCTATCGCACCGGCGACTACCCACCGCTTCGGGGCACTTACGTGAAGTTCGACGAGAACGACCTGCTGCTGTACACGAGCGGCTACGTGCCCTACCTGCGTACGTACCCAGGCGCACGGGCGCCCCAGCCGCTCGAGATTCTCGAGCGCTACGGCGACTCGCCTTGGGAGCTTGTCCTGCGCGAGATCCAAGCGCTGACGAAGTTGAACTGGAACACGGCCAATTTCGCGACCGCTGAACCGATAACGCTCGCGTTCTCGCGTCGCGTGGGGCAGATCCTTGCCGAACTCCCGTCGACCGTGTCGCCCCGCCCCGAGTACCGGTTCTACATGTGAGCGGGTCACGAAACCTATGGGCGGCCGCAATGTGGGAAGCAGCGAGCTGTAACGACCAACAGATAGTGTTTTCGGATGCCGCATCCCGTCCCGACCTTGATCTATCGATTCGTCCACGTATCCAACTTGCCTGTCCTTCTCGCAAGGGCCGCGTTGCACGCGCCTCTCCATGCGCCGGAGGACGGTCTGGTCTATCGGACGATTCACAACGTGGACATTCAGGACCAGCGTCGACGCACGGAGATTCCGTGCGGGCCTGGCGGCGTCGTGCATGATTACGTGGCCTTTTACTTCGGGCCGCGCTCGCCGATGCTTCTGCAGTTACATACAGGGCGCGTCGATGGCTACGACGAGACGCAGGAACCAATCATCTACTTGATCTCGACTGCGCAAGCGATTCGGGACTCGGGTGCCCCCTACGTCTTCTCAGATGGCCATGGGATCGCGCTCTTCACGGACTGGTTCGACGACCTCGGAGAGCTTGATCGGGTCGACTGGACCGCTGTGAGTGCTCGTTACTGGGTCGACACCGTCGACGAACCTGATCGCCAGCGGCGAAAGCAGTCCGAGTTCCTCGTCTACAAGAGCTGCCCGTGGGAACTCATCAGTGAGCTTGCGGTGCTGAACCAACATATGAAGAATCGCGTTCAGACGATCATGGCCGACTTCCCGGCGGCTCTCAGGCGCCAGGTGCGAATCAGACCTGAGCTGTACTACTGAGGAGACCGGAATGCTCACACACACAAGCGGAAACATCATCGCGGCTGACGTTGAGGCCCTCGTCAACACGGTCAACTGCGAGGGTTTGATGGGCAAGGGCATCGCCCTGCAATTCAAGCGGGCTTTCCCTGCGAACTTCCGTGCGTATGAGCGCGCGTGTCGCGCCGGACAAGTGCGGATTGGTCGGATGTTCGTCTTCGAGACCCACGCGCCAACGAACCCACGAGTCATCATCAACTTTCCCACCAAGGAGAAGTGGCGCGAGGGTTCTAAACTCGAGTACATCGATCTGGGGCTCAAGGACTTGATTCGCCAGGTCCGCCTCCTGAACGTCAGGAGTATCGCGGTGCCGCCTTTGGGCAGCGGTCTCGGTGGTCTGAACTGGAGCGAAGTGCGACCTCGAATCGAACGCGCCTTCGCGGCATTGCCAGACGTGAACGCGACTCTGTTCGAGCCCACTGGTGCCCCCGAACCCAAGGACATGCCCACGGGCTCGCCGAGGCCGGCTCTAACAGCGGCCCGCGCATTGCTGATCAAGCTAATGGCGAACTATCGCGAGCTTGCATACCGGCTGACGCTGTTGGAGATACAAAAGTTGGCGTACTTCCTACAAATCACGGGGGAGCGGCTGCGGTTGCAGTACGTCGGGCATACCTACGGTCCGTACGCGCACAACCTCAACAAGGTCCTCGAAGTGCTCGAGGGTCACTACACAGTCGGCTACGGAGACCAGCAGAAGCCGGATGTGGAGATTGACTTGCTGCCGGGCGCGGCGGAACTCGCCGACCGCTATCTCGAGAAGCACCCGGAGTCGCGTAGTCGACTCAACCGTGTCGCCGAGACAATCCGTGGGTTCGAAACACCGTACGGCATGGAGTTGCTGGCTTCCGTTCACTGGGCAGCAGTCCGTGCTCAGACTTCGAATGCGGATGCCGCCATTCAGGCCGTGCACTCATGGAACGACCGCAAGCGGCTGCTCATGAAGCCCGAACACATTCGCGTCGCCTGGTTGCAACTCCAGCGCATGGGCCTGATCAAGTAGCGGCGATGTGAGGCTCGCGGATTCGAGTCGCGTGGCTGTAGCGCGCCAACACTGGCCCGAAGTAGAGCGTCACGAATGCGGGCTTGGGGACAACGTCCACCCAATGTCACAATCGCGGCGCGCGGAGGTGCCGTGACGCATTTTTGGAACGCCGAGAACATGGTCGCGCCTGGGAACACGTACATCCTGCGGCACTTCCTCGAACTGGATCCTTCAAGCGCGATTGAAGGCGACTCCACCGGATTCACCCTGCTCCACCACGCTGCGGCTGCGGGTAATCAGGAGGCTGTGGTCCTTCTTCTCGACCACGGCGCCTCCCCGGCCGCAAAGAACGTCACTGGCTGGTTGCCGGAGCAGGTCGCCTCGAAGTCGGGGCATAGCGAAGTCGCACAACTTCTGATGATTGTGAGGAAAGCTCAACAAGGCGGCGCCAAGCTCCAGAAGGGACGAAGTTGGGACGAATTCCAGGCTCTCATCGAAGGAGTTGTTGCTAAAGACACGAGCTCTGCAGAGTCCGAGCCCGAAAGCATCAACGGGGACTACGGTGGTGCGTGGGTGCTGACTCGGAGTGCTATCGAATGCCGCAATTGGAGGAGCCAGGTCACCGATCTCGTGCCGTTGGAATCAGTGACGGGTGCGGCCGTCAGGGGAACCGGACTTCTCATGGATCGCCTTCGTCTCGTGGTCTATACGACTGCGCGTGCCTACGAATTGACAGGGGTGGAGCGCGATGAGGCCGAACGATTCATGCGACTGATTCTGAGGAAGTAGCGATGTCTGATCCGCTCGTCAGCGCTCATCCAGCCTTCGTGGTGCCTTCATCCTGCGCCTGGGGACTCGCAAGCTGACCTACTTGGGCCAGAGCGGCCGGTGGCCAAAGAGCGACTGAACGTCTTCGTCGCGGAACTCGTACCAAAGCCCACTGTAGGCGAGCATCCCAAACATGAAAGCGAGATTCGGGATGAGCTCAATGGCGAGTCGGCCTCCGGTCCGACCGAATGCGGCCGCGTAGAGATCCGAGAACTCGAGGACCACGAGAGTGCTGACAAAGACGATTGTTCGAATGGCCTCTCCACTGCGAAGCCGGCGGAGAAGCAAGAAAGTGACGAGAATCCCTGACAGGAAGGGAAACAATGCACCAAAGATTCCTGCCGTGAGGGGATTGGTTAGAGCTAGTGAGCGGAGCATGATGTCGGTCATCGACAAACCCGACGCCTTGCTCAACGCGTAGAGGAAGATCGCAGCGGCCGATGCGAGCACGCGGCCGAAGCTCTCAAGGAGTTCCGCGCCGAGAATCATGCGGGCCGTCAAGAACGACAAGCCGATAAAGAACGGCGACCATAGCCAAATGGGCCAAAATGCTCAAGATCCCTTGACCAACGGCTGCGACGAACTCGTTCAACTGTTGCGCCGTGAATTATGAGCGGCCAACTCGGGCGATTCCTGCTGGAAGGCAGGATCGGCAGGGAAGGGCACGCGAAGGCGCGGTCGGCGACGGACGACCATCTGACCCCCCTTGGCGCGAACGGCCGCGAATGGTAGTGCGTAGCCGTGCTCGTTCGCGGCCCTTCTCAACGCCCCCTGGCAGCGACGAGCCCGGCACCTGCTGGGCACAAGACGCGGTTGAGGGCGGGAAGGGATCCGACATAGCCCAGACAGCGCGCCAGTTACCATTCCGGTCGGGAGGGGGGCTCTATTCGGCCGCGAGCTAGGTAAAGCCCTCTTCGGCGCGAACCCGCTGCATGGCGAACGCGAAGAGCTCTCGATTCACTGCCTCGCCTGGTAAACGAGAATCGTGTTCATCGGCGTAACGGTGGTTCCTCATGTCCCACATGCGGTCGACGCGCCGGCAGCCGAAGGCCTTTGACGAAGTGAAGGAGGCGTTCGGTCGCCCACATGTCGTCAGGTCTGCTCCGCGTGTCTTGGCGCCATGGCCGCGGGTTCGGCTCCTCACTGCAAGCTCGAGGAGGTCCTGGCGGCTCATGACGACCCCCTGCCGTTGCGCGCGCGTGGCAGGGGACCCACCTGGCTGGACCGACTGTGCCATCGTCGTCGGCGGTTGAATCGAGCGAACGTGCGCTGGTTGTTGCTCGTCCTCCTGGCCCTTGAGCTCACCGTGCTCGCAATCATCTTCATCGGTCCGCAAAGTTCGGAGGAGTGGATTGCCATGGCGAGCGTCGTCAATGCAATTCTCGTCGTGTTCTTGGTCGTTGCGACCGTGTACTACGCCCACCAGACGGCAAAGACCGTTGAAGAGCTGCGCGAGGGTCGCTTCGCGCAATTCACGCCGATCCTTCGTTGGGACCAACCGCAGGGAGGAGTTATCGAGTGGGATAGCGATTTGCGAGAGGAGGTCTGGGCACGGGTTCCGTTGTTGAACACCGGTCGCGGACCCGCGCGGATATTGTCGGGAAGGGTAGAGGCCAACACAGGCGAGAAGTTTGATGCGAGCGTCTTCTTGCCTTTCACCCTTGGCCCAGGCGAGAGAATCACGCTGAAGATCTTCCCGCGGGAGTCGATTGACCGGGACGGCCAGCGGACGGTAACGCTGACCATCCCGTACGCCGACGCCGAGGGGATACGGCAATACGAAACCCGGCCGAAGCTGTCAATCGTGAATCAGAGCTTCTCAAACGAGCGAATTACCGAGGTTGAGCTAGTCGACAGTGATGAGCGATCCCCATGGGAGCGGCGACGATGACACGCACCGTAGCGCGAGACGGTCGCGGGCTAGTTCCGAAGGCATCCGGTGTCCGGGACTCAAGAGTTAGCGCCCAAGGTGCATCGCGCTGCGTCACGACCACGGACCGCAGTACATCAGCCACCACTTCACCGGCGAGCTGCACTGGCTCGGCATCGCCGACTCGCCGGCGTACGTCCGTGAGCCCGAGGGCAACGGCGTCTCCGAGTGGTTCATCAAGCAGCTCAAAGAGCAGATCCTCTCGTGCCAGCGCTTCCGGACCGTCGCCGAGGCACGCGAGGCGGTCCGCGCCTTCTGCCGGCGGTTCCGCGAGGAGTGGATCGTCGAGCGCCTCGGCTACCGCACTCCGGCCGAGGCGTACGCCGCCTTCATCGCAAAGAAGGCAGCCCTGGCGCAGGGCATCGAGGTCGCCTGACGCGTCGCGCGTATCAAGCTGAGTGACCGCCGCGCTATTCGTGGCCGCGGACGCGCACGACACAGATGTGTCCCGGCTGTTATCGGCGCCTACGTACCTACGCTGTCGGAGGACGAGGTCGCGCATGCCGGAAGAGGCGGCCTGCTGCCCGCCTCTTAAGTGTTGGCCGCATTTCTGACGCGCGTTCCGGTGGTCGCTGTTGGTCGGTACGTGCTCAGGATTCGCGCTAGGGCTCTTCCTTGGGCCTTCACTCTTTCAAGGAGAAGGTCATGGGTTCGAATCCCATCCGGGCTACGGACCGCGTCGCTATTGGTCGTTAGCGCACGCGCCTCAGAGCTAGGACGTTTCTCTGCTGTGGAGGACGCATCTCTGAACGTGTCAACGCCGCGCGGGGTGCGCTGAACGGCGAGGGTGCGCGGCGCCGCTCGGCGAGCGGACGGACTTTGCAGTAGCGGTCGACCATCCGCGGGGTCGTCCAGCCGCCTTCCATCTGCAGGTCGAACGCGCTGCCCGATCCCGAACGGTTGAAGTTGGTCGCCCAGGTGTGCCGGAGCATGTGGGCACAGAGGTCGCGGATACCCGTGCGCACCTTGAGCCGGTCGAAGAGCCGCTTCACGGCCTGCGCCGTGAGCGGTCCGCCTCGCCGTCCAGTGAAGAGCGGCGCGTCCTCGTCGCTGTCCCCACTTCGGAAGTCGCGGAGGTAGCGGTCGAGCTCCTTGGCCGTCTCGATGGGGATGGCGACGTCGCGTGGTCGAACGGACTTGCTCGTGCTCGCGCGGACCCGCAGCTGCCGCTCGATGATGTCGATGTCGCCCAGACGCAGCCCGATGAGCTCGCCACGACGAAGACCGGTCCCGAGGAGCGTCAGCACAATGGCTCGGTCTCGCTCCGCCGTCTCGCCCTGTGCCGCCCGTTCGATGAGCCGAAACATCTCGGGATCGTTGAGCGGTCGCCGGCGCTCCTCCTTCACCTTGGGCTGACGGACGCGCCGCAGGACGGATTCGCCGCCGTCGTGATGGATGCCCATCTCGGCCAGCCCCTTCGCCAGCGACCGCAGGGCCACCCACGCCGTGCGTGCCGACTCCGGCGAGACCGTTCTGCGCGTCTGTAGGAACCTCCCGACCGTCCCCGGCTCGAGGTCCCCGACCAGCGTCGGCCGCTCCAGCTCGCGTTCGCACCACTGGATGAACATCTGGATGGAGCGGCAGTAGTTGCCGGCCGTCACCGAGGACAGGTCGTCGCGGTGGATCAAGAAGGATCCGATCACCTCCTCATCGAGAGGCGTCTCCGGGCCTCTCATGTTTTGCCATCTGCGCGGGAGGGCCATTCCACATTCCTTCCCGCGCCGGACCGACCGGCCGACGACTGTACCGGTACGGCCAAGCCGCCACGAACAGGCCGCATCCGGGTCATCCGTTCCGGCCGCCGCCGCCTTCCCAGCGGCGGACGGTGAGATTGCAGGCGCGGATCGACCGGTCGATGCCGATGGCCGCCCGGCCGATGGCGCGCGCGGCCACCAACGTCGTGCCGCTGCCACAGAAGGGGTCGAGCACGCGGCCGCCGGGCGGCGTGGTGAGCGCCACCAGGAGGCGGACGAGCGCTTCGGGTTTCTGGGTCGGGTGGCCGGTCGCATCGCGGCGCCGTGTCCGCCGCGCCTCGAGCAC
>JBOGTE010000002.1:0-50244 GCA_050692015.1 Candidatus Limnocylindria bacterium | reverse complement strand
GCTTCACGGCCGTGCACCCTCCGTCGAACGGACCACTACGGAGCTACCAGCGTCGTCAGCTCGGGCCAGGTCGCCCTGCGGCACCCAGCGAATTCCGCTTACCGCTGCTTCCTTCCGGATCTGACGGGGTTCACGGCTCACTGCTGCACAGGACCCGGCCTTCAACGCCTCCGTGCGCTAGCAGGATCCGCGGTGGCCGGCCTCGGGAGGGGATTCAGCCCCGCTAAAGCGGATCTCGGGTACAGGGCACCGCTAACTCCCCGCCTAGCACGACCATCAGTAAGGGTACAGCGGAGAGGGTGGGATTCGAACCCACGGGGCTTTCACCCACTGACTTTCCAGGTCAGCGCCCTAGGCCACTAGGCGACCTCTCCCGATAGCTTCCGAAGCGTACCGGGCGGAGAGGGCGGGATTCGAACCCGCGAGGCTTTCGCCTACCGCTTTTCGAGAGCGGCACCTTCAACCACTCGGACACCTCTCCGCTCACAAGTTTAGAGGTGAGGACGCCGACAGACGAGCCTTCCGGGTCGCATGTGTCGCGCGCGACACGGACCGCGCGCGCGATCTCCTTCAAACTGCCGACCGTGCGGTTGCACTACGCCTGGGTCGTCGTCGCGGTCATGTTCGTGTCGCTCCTGGTGGCCCAGGCCGTCCGGGCGACGCCGGGGCTCATCATCCTGCCGCTCGAGACCGAGTTCGGATGGGACCGGGCGAGCATCTCGCTCGCCGTGGCGCTCAGCCTCATCGCGTTCGGCCTCGGCGGACCGCTCGGAGGCGGCCTGGTGGACCGGTTCGGCCCGCGCCGGGTGCTCCTCGCGGGCATCGGCCTCATCGCCGGCGGCATCTGGGCGCTGCTGCACGTCCGCGAGCTGTGGCACTTCTACCTGATCTGGGGCATCGCCATCGGCCTCGGGACCGGGGGCGCCGGCCAGGTCGTGAGCGCGGCCGTGGCGCATCGCTGGTTCCGCAAGCACCAGGGCGTGATCGTGGGGGCCTTCGGCGCGGCCGTCTCCGCCGGCCAGCTGGTATTCATCCCGGTGATGGCGACTATCCTCGTGGCCGACGGCTGGCGCGCGGCGATGACGGTCATCGCCATCGCCACCGCGCTCGCGCTGGTCCCCGTCCTCTTCTTCATGCGCGATCGGCCGGCCGACGTGGGGCTCGCGCCGTACGGCGAGACGGCCGCGACGATCTCGCGGGAGCGCGCCCTCGACACCAAGGGCACGCCGCTGCGAAGCGCGGTGCGGACGATGGACTTCTGGCTGCTGGCGGGCTCCTTCTTCGTGTGCGGCTACACGTCGAACGGCCTCATCGGCACTCACCTCATCCCGCACGCGGTGGAGCACGGGTTCACCGAGGTGGTCGCCGCGGGCGCCATCGCGCTCCTGGGGTCCCTGAACATCGTCGGCACGCTGGCCTCCGGGTGGCTCACCGACCGCTATGACCCGCGGAAGCTGCTGGCGATGTACTACGGCTTCCGCGCCATCTCGCTGATGGCCCTGCCGCTCGTCTACGACTTCCAGGGGCTGATGCTGTTCGCGGTCGTCTACGGGCTCGACTGGATCGCGACCGTCCCGCCGACGGTGAGCCTCACCGCGTCACGCTTCGGCCGCGCCTCGCTCGGGACGCTGTACGGCTGGATCTGGTTCTCGCACATGATCGGCGCGGCCATCGCGGCGTACGCGGGAGGCTTCTTCCGCGTGCTGCTGGGCGACTACCACCTGATGTTCGTGTCGGCGGCGATCATGGGCTTCGTGGCCGTGGCCCTCGCGCTGCGGATCTCGCCGCCGCAACGCCCGGTCCCGCTCCCGGCGGAGCCCGCTCCCGCCTAGAGGCGAGGGAGAGGCCGCAGCCGGACCGCCCGCTCGATCGCACCTTCGAGATAGCGCACCTCGATGCCCGTCGCCCAGTAGCGGAGCGCCTCCTCGTTGGGCTGGGTCGTCTCTCGGTCGGTCGCGCGCGCGACGCCACCGGACCCGCTTGGGCGGAACTCGAGCCATCCGATCCACGTGCCGTCGCGGCGCCGCCGACCGAAAGCTCGAGCACGGTACAGATGCCCATCCGGGTCGCGCACCGGCTCCTCGAATTCATGGATGAGCACGTCCACGACCCGCCCTGACGGGCAAGGACGATGCCGTTGCTACCCGGGAGCGCGTGTGCAGGAGCGGCTGGCGGACGAGGGACGGCTGGCGCGTGACCTTCGCTGACTCGGGCGACAGAGCCTCCCAGATACCCTGGATCTCCTTCCCTCCGATCACCACCGGTCGTTCCTCGCCAGCTGAGCTACGCCGACACCAGCTCCTTCTCCATGTCGGGTGTGTACTTCCCCATCCGCGCTGCCGACGTCAATCGGGCCCTGTGGTAGTAGGCTCGCTGCGCCGCCGCGACGTTCTCCTGCTTGCCGGACCAGGCCTTCTGCGGTGCGGCCTGCAGGCCGCGGCCGTACGAGTAGCTGAGCTGCCACGGCACGCCGATCTCGGCGGCGCGGCGGTTGATGGCGTCGAGGTTGACGGTGGCCTCCTCGTCGGATTGCCCTCCCGACAGGAACACGATGCCGGGGACCGCCGCGGGGACCGCCTGCCGGAAACAGTGGAGCGTGAAGCGCGCGACGTCACGGGCCGGCGCGCGGTCCTTCGCCTCGCTGCCGGAGATGACCATGTTCGGCTTGAGGAGCATCTCCTCGAGCACGACCCGCGCTCCGGCGAGCTCACGGAAGACGGCGTGGAGGGTGACGAGCGTCACGTCGTAACACGTCTCGATGGAGTGGTCCCCGTCCATGAGGACCTCGGGCTCCACGATGGGGACGATCCCGGCCTCCTGGCTCAGCGCCGCGTAGCGCGCCAGCGCGTGCGCGTTCGCCTCGATGCATCCGCGCGTGGGCGTCGCCGCAGAGGCCGCGTCCTTTGACCCAGGCGCGATGTTGATGACCGCGCGCCACTTGCTGAAGGTCGCGCCGAGCTTCTTGTACTCGGCGAAGCGCTCGCGCAGCCCGTCGAGCCCTTCGGTGATGGTCTCGCCCGGCCGGTTCGCCAGCGGCTTCGCCCCGAGATCGACCTTGATCCCCGGGTGCACTTTCTGGTCCTGCAGGACCTTCACCAGCGGGGTGCCGTCCGCGGCCTTCTGCTTGATCGTCTCGTCGTAGAGGATCACGCCGCTGATGTACTCGGCCGCGCCCGACGTGCGGAAGAGCAGCTCGCGGTAGTCGCGCCGGTTCTGCTCGGTGCTCTCGACGCCGATGGCGTCGAACCGTCTCTTGATGGTGCTGGAGCTT
Source organism: Candidatus Limnocylindria bacterium (assembly GCA_050692015.1). Classification (GTDB taxonomy): domain Bacteria; phylum Chloroflexota; class Limnocylindria; order P2-11E; family P2-11E; genus GWC2-70-10. Next base: position 46,973 of record JBOGTE010000002.1, on the reverse strand, counting down.
TCGTCCGCCGCGAGGACCCCCCTGCCCGGCGCGACCAGCTCGCGCGCGACGTTCGCCATCTCACTCATACGATCACCGCCCTGATCCAGTCTCTCCTGCGAGGATACGAGGGTAGGAGGGGCCGCCGGGCAAGCGGCATCAGCCCTCGACCTCCTTGGGCCCGCGGCGGGCCGCGAAGAACTCGGCCAGGAGCCGCTCGACCTCGGCGCGCCGCGCGCCCCGGCGCCACTTCGGCCGGTGGAGCGCGCGCGGGTCGTCGAATAGGTCCACCGTGGAGCACACGGCGCCGGTCTTCTCTTCCGCGGCCGCGAAGACGACCAGCGGGATGCGCGCCAGGATCGCGGCGCCCGCGCACATGGCGCAGGGCTCGACGGTCACGTAGAGCGCGCAGTCATGAAGCCGCCAGCGGCCCAGGGCACGCGCGGCCTCGCGCAGGGCCAGGATCTCGGCATGCGCCGTCGGGTCGGTGTCCGCCTCGCGGCGGTTGTGGCCGCTCCCGATGACCGCGCCCTCGTGTACGACCACCGCGCCGACCGGGACGTCCCCCGCGGCGGCAGCTGCGCGCGCCTCGGCGAGGGCCTCGTCCATGAAGCGTTCGTCCTGACCGACCGCCGGGAGGGCTCCATCCGTCCCCATCGCCCGAGTCTGCCGCGCGCTTCCCCACCTTGCGCCCGCTCGGCCGCTGCGCTATTATCATGATATCATCCAAATTTGGCATCAGGCTGTGGAGGAACACACGTGATCACTGAAAGGCGCGCAACCCTCATAAATGGCTGGATCCCGGGGTTGCTCTTCATCGCGCTCGAGCTCGCGTCCATCTGGTGGCTCCTAATGGCGATCGGGCGGGCCATCGAGCTCGACATCGCTCCGGACGGTGGAGCCGTCCTGGCATCGATCATCGGCATGACGCTCGCCGGCATAGGGCTGGCCGGCCTCTACATCGTGTCCCCGAACGAGGCGCGGGTCATCCAGCTGTTTGGCACGTACATCGGCTCGGCGAAGGAGCCGGGCCTGTGGTTGACCAACCCGCTCGCCTGGCCGCGAAAGGCCGTGTCGCAGCGCGTGCGCAACTTCGAGACCGGGCGGCTCAAGGTGAACGACAAGGACGGCAACCCCATCGAGATCGCCGCGGTCGTCGTCTGGCGCGTGATCGAGACGGCCGAGGCGGTGTTCCAGGTGGACGACTACGAGCACTTCATGAAGGTGCAGAGCGAGGCCGCGGTCCGGAACCTCGCGACGACGTACCCCTACGACGCGCATGTCGATGGAGAGATCGCGCTGCGCGGATCCGCCAACGAGATCGCGGGCCAGCTGCGCACCGAGATCCAGGACCGCCTGTCGCGCGCCGGCATCGAGGTCATCGAGGCCCGTATCAGCCACCTGGCGTACGCGCCGGAGATCGCCCAAGCGATGCTGCGGCGCCAGCAGGCGGGTGCCGTGGTCGCCGCGCGGACCCGCATCGTCGAAGGCGCGGTCGGCATGGTGGAGATGGCGCTCGCCGAGCTCTCGAAGAAGGGCGTCGTCGACCTCGACGAGGAGCGAAAGGCCGCGATGGTGAGCAACCTCCTGGTCGTCCTCGTGAGCGAGACCAGCACTCAGCCTGTCGTGAACACCGGCACGCTGTACCAGTAGCTCTAGGTGCCCGAGAAGAAGGCCTTCCTCCTCCGGGTGGATCCCGACGTGTTCGACGCCGTCCAGAAGTGGGCGGCGGACGACCTCCGGAGCGCGAATGCGCAGATCGAGTTCATCCTCAGGCAGGCGCTACGGAACGCGGGGCGCCTGTCGGGGCGCGTTAGACCCGGAAGGCAGGCGCCGCACTAGAGCGGTCAGGGCTCCCGCTCGAACAGCGTGGCGATCCCCTGCCCCACTCCGATGCACGCTGTCGCGATGCCGTAGCGGCCGCCGCGGCGCTCCAGCTCACGGAGGAGCGTGCCGGCAAGCCGAGCGCCGGAGGCGCCGATGGGGTGGCCAATGGCGATCGCGCCGCCGTTGGGGTTCGTGCGGTCGTCGGGCAGCCCGAGCTCGCGCATGACCGGGATCACCTGGGCGGCGAAGGCTTCGTTGAGCTCGACCGCGTCGACGCGGTCCACGTCGAGACCGGTCCGCGCGATGAGCTTCCGCACGGCCGGCACCGGGCCGAGACCCATCACATCCGGGTGCACGCCTGCCGTCGCGGCCGCTACGACGCGCCCGAGCGGGCGGATCCCCAGCTTCGCGGCCTTCGCGCGGCTGGCGACGATCAGAGCGACCGCGCCGTCGTTCACTCCCGATGAGTTGCCGGCCGTGACCGATCCGCCCGCCCGGAACGCGGGCTTCAGGCTCGAGAGCTTCTCGAGCGACGTGTTCGCGCGAGGGTGCTCGTCCTCGCTCACCTTCCCGGCCGGCGTATCCACGGCGACGATCTCGCCTTCGAAGAAGCCGTCGGCCTTCGCCTTGGCGTAGCGGGTCTGGGAGCGCAACGCGTACGCGTCCTGGTCCTTCCGCGACACGCCCGTCTGCGCGCACACGTTCTCAGCGGTCTCGCCGAGCGAGATCGGGTGATATCCGAGATCGAGCATGCGCGGGTTGACTAGGCGCCAGCCGAGGTGGGTATCGGCGACGACGCGCTCGCCCCGCGGGAACGCCTCGGACGGCTTCAGCATCACCCAGGGTGCACGCGACATGGACTCGACGCCGCCCGCGATCACGAGATCGGCCTCGCCCTGGCGGATCCGGCGCCCGGCGTCGTTCACCGCCTCGAGTCCGCTGCCGCAGAGGCGGTTGACCGTGACCCCCGGCGTCTCCTTGGGCAGGCCCGCAAGCAGCGCGGCCATCCGCCCGACGTTGCGGTTGTCTTCGCCCGCCTGGTTGGAGGCGCCGAAGACGACCTCGTCCACCTCCTTGCCGTCGATGCCCGCGCGCTCCAGCACGCAGCGGATCACATGCGCGGCGAGATCGTCAGGCCGCACCAGGGCGAGCGCGCCGCCGTACCGCCCGAACGGGGTGCGCACGTAGCCGATCACCATCGCGTCACGGCCGTCTTCGTGCGTCGAGGGAGCATGGCGGGGCAATGCGGATCGCTCCGGTCGCTCCAAGGCCGGCGCCTTCCGCTCGTGCACGTTGGTGATCCGTTCGAGGGTGGCGGCGCGTCTGGCTCGGGCCGGCATCAGCGCCCCTCGAAGCGCGGCGGGCGCTTGCCGACGAAGGCGCGGACGCCCTCGGCGTAGTCACGGGTCCGGCCGGCGCGGTCCTGCAGCTCCGCCTCGACCTCCAGGAACGACGTGAAGTCACGGTCCCAGGCCGCGTCCAGCCCCTGCTTGGAGAGCGCGTAGGCCTCCGTCGCGCCCTCGGAAAGCGCCCGCGCGAACGCGCGCCACTCGCGCTCGAAGGAGTCCTCGGGCCAGACGCGCGTGACCAGGCCGATCCGCAGCGCTTCGTCGGCGGGGATCGTCTCGCTGGCGAGGACGATGTCGAGGGCGCGGCCCCAGCCGACGATGCGCGGCAGGAAGAACGCGGAGCCCGCGTCCGGCACCAGTCCTACCTTCGCCCACCCCGCCCGGAACGAGGCCGCCCTGGACGCGACCCGGATGTCGCACGCGACCGCGAGCCCGAAGCCCGCGCCGGACACGACGCCGTTCACCGCCGCGATCACCGGCTTCCGCATCGCGCGGATGGCCGAGATGGCCGGGTGGTAGCGGCGGCGCAGCTCGTCGCCGAGATGAAGCTCGCCGCCGCTCTCGATCGCGGCCGCGCGGTCGCGCAGGTCCTGGCCCGCGGAGAACGCGCGTCCGGCGCCGGTCACGACGACGGCCCGCACCGACGGGTCGGGCCCGACCTCGTCCAGCGCCGCGGCGAGCGCGCGCGTCATGGCCTCGTCGAACGCGTTCAGCACCTCGGGCCGCTGCAGCGTGATGACCGCGAGCGCCCCGTCGCGCTCCAGGCCAGCGGCCGGGCGAGGCCCGGCGGCCGCCGCTCCGCGGGTCGCGCTCACCGTCCTTTGAAGGAGGGCTTGCGCTTGTTCACGAAGGCATCGACGCCCTCCTTCTTGTCCTCCGTGGCGAACAGGAGGTAGAAGGCCTTGCGCTCGAACTCGAGGCCCGCGTCGAGCGGGGAGTTGAGGGCCACGTCGATGGCCTCCGTGGCGAGCCTGATGGCGATGGGCGGCTTCTCGGCGATCGTGCGCGCCAGGGCCTTCGCGTCCTCGAGCCAACTCGCGGCCGGGTACACGTGGGCGACGAGACCCATGGCCTTGGCTTCGTCGGCCTTCACGCGGCGCCCGGTGAGCACCATCTCCATCGCGACGTACTTCCCCACCGTTCGCGTGAGGCGCTGCGTCCCCCCGGCGCCAGGGATGATCCCGAGGTTCACCTCGGGCTGGCCGAACTGCGCGGTCTCGGAGGCGACGATGATGTCGCAGACCATCGCGAGCTCGCACCCGCCGCCGAGCGCGTAGCCCGACACGGCGGCGACGATCGGCGTCCTGATCCGCCGGACCCGCTCCCAGCGGGTCGTGAGGTCCTGCGCCAGCATCGAGACGGGCGTGGCCTCGACGAAGGCGGCCTTGATGTCCGCACCCGCGGCGAAGGCCTTCTCGTTGCCGGTGAGGACGATGCAGCGGACCGCCTCGTCGCCGTCGAGGGTCTCGAGAGCCAGGGCGAGCTCGTCCATGAGCTCCTCGCTGAGCGCGTTGAGGACCTCCGGCCTGTTGAGCTGGACGACGGCGATGGGTTCCTCGCGCGTGACGATGACGGTAGGCATGAGACCTCCCGCGGCTACGGCCGCCACGTGAGCGTATCGGTCAGCGGCCCTTGTAGTCGGGCTTGCGCTTCTCCGTGAACGCGGTCACGCCCTCGCGGGCGTCCTCGCTCCGGAAGAGCCGGACCAGCGCCTCGCGCTCGACGGCCAGCCCCTCGGCGAGCGGCTTCCCCAGTCCCTGAACGGCCGCGAGCTTGATCTGCCCGATCGCGTAGCTGGGGCCTTCCGTGTAAGCGCGGGCGCGCTCGGCCGAGCGCGTCAGAAGGTCCGCGGCAGGGACGAGCTCGTCCACGATGCCGGCGTCCCTGGCCGCCTCCGGCGAGAGCGTGGCGCCGCGGAGCATCAGGTCGAGCGCCTTCTGCCGGCCGATCAGGCGCGGCAGGCGCTGCGTTCCGCCCGTCCCGGGCAGGAGGCCCAGCGTCACCTCGGGCAGGCCGATCTTGTACGCGCCCTCGGCCGCGATGCGGAAGTCGCAGCAGAGCGCGATCTCGAGGCCGCCGCCCAGACAGTGCCCGCCGATCGCCGCGAGGACGACCTTGGCGGTGCTCTCGAGCTTGTTCATCACGTCGTTCGCGTGGGCGACGAACTCCTGCTGCGCGGCCAGGTCGCTCCTCGCGAAGACCGACACGTCCGCGCCGGCCGAGAAGAAGCGCTCGGACGCGCTGCGGACGAGGATCGCCTTGACCGCGTCATCCGCGCGCGCGGCCTCGATGGCGCTGTCAAGGTCGACTATGAAGGCTAGGTCGTACGAGTTCGCGGGCGGGCGGTCGAGGATGATGTGGCCCACGCGGTCCTGGGTCTGCAGACGGACGACAGGCATTCGCGTTACCCTCCCAATGATGTCGGCCGAATGGTAGGACCATTCGTCGCGGCCGGCCCGCGACCATCCGGAGACGTCCCTCGGAGGTGACCTCGTGACGAAGATGCTCATCAACGGCGAGCTGGTCGGTGCGCAGGGCGGCAAGACGATGCCGGTGCGGAACCCCGCGAACGGCGAGGTCGTGGGCGAAGTGCCGCGCGGGACCATGACCGACGTGGACGCTGCGGTGAGCGCAGCGGCCGCCGCGTTCCCCGGCTGGGCCGCCACCAGCGGGACCAAGCGCGCGCGCCTGATGCACGAGGCCGCGCGGAAGATGCACGAGGTCGTGGACGAGGTCGCCGAGCTGCTGGCGCGCGAGCAGGGCAAGCCGCTCGCGCACGCCAAGCTCGAGGCCGGACGCGTCGCCGAGAACCTCGAGTACTTCGCGGGGCTGGCCGACAAGATCCGCGGCGACTACATCCCGCTCGACGACCCGGCCAAGTTCGGCATCACCATCCGAAGGCCCGTGGGCGTCGTGGCCGCGATCACGCCTTGGAACTTCCCGCTGACGCTGATGGCCAACAAGCTCTGCCCCGCCCTGGCGGCGGGCTGCACCGTGGTGCTCAAGCCGGCCTCCACCACGCCCCTGGCGACCCAGCGCGCCATCGAGGCCATCGCTTCGGCGGGCTTCCCGCCCGGGGTCATCAACATCGTGCACGGGCCGGGCGGCGAGATCGGCGACGCGCTGGTCGGCCACCCCAAGGTGAGCAAGGTCGCCTTCACCGGCCAGACCGAGACCGGCAAGCGGATCATGAGCCTGGCGGCCAAGAACGTGACCCGCGTGACGCTCGAGCTCGGCGGCAGCGACCCCATGATCGTCGCGGACGACGCCGACGTGCGCCGCGCGACGGCGGCGGCCGCCATCGGCCGCTTCTTCAACGCCGGCCAGGCCTGCCTGGCGGTGAAGCGCATCTACCTGTTCGAGAAGATCGCCGAGGAGTTCATGGCCAAGCTCGCCGACCGCGCTCAGAAGGAGTGGAAGCTGGGCGACCAGTTCGCGGCCGACACGAAGATGGGTCCGCTCCACACCGAGCACCAGCGCGCGGAGGTCGAGGCGCAGGTCGCCGACGCGGTCAAGCGCGGTGCGCGCGTCCTCGCCGGCGGCAAGCGCCCCGAGGGCGCGGACCTCCAGAAGGGCTGGTTCTACCCGGCCACGGTCCTGGCCGAGGTGCCCGAGGACTCGCGCATGGCGACGGAGGAGGTCTTCGGGCCGGCCGTCCCGGTCTTCGTCGTGAAGGACCTGGACGAGGCCATCGCCAGGGCGAACAGCACGGTCTACGGGCTGGGGTCCTCGATCTTCACGAAGGACATGGCCAAGGCGCGGCGCGCGGCCGAGCAGCTGGACGCCGGCTACACCTGGGTCAACGACATCCAGGTCGCCTACGACCAGCTGCCCTTCGGCGGGGTGAAGCAGTCGGGATACGGCAAGGAGCACGGGATCGAGGCCCTCGAGGGCTACGTGGAGAAGAAGTCCGTCGTGCTCGCGAGCGGCTAGGATCCGCGCGTGGCCGACGTCGCGGAGCTCATGGCGGAGGCGAGGTCCCTCGAGCTGTTCAAGCCGCACGGCGCCTTCGAGGTGCACTGCAGCAACTGCCACACGCGCCTGAGCCCTATGGGCGACTGCCCGTCCTGCGGGCTCATCGGGCGCCCGGAGGCGGAGCTGGAGCGGCGCGCCCAGGCCGACGCGCCGGGAGTGGAGCGAACGCTGCGCGAGGCCATCGCCAAGCGGCGCGCGTACAAGCCGCTGAAGGCAGGGCGGCCCCCGGCGTCCTAGCCGGCCGGGACCTCGGTCCCCGCGAAGAAGCGCTCGACCTCGCGACCCAGCTCCTCGTCCGCCATCTCCACCACGTGCCCGTTCCGCTGCGCCTGCGGCGAGGACAGGTACGCGATGGCGCGCGCCGCCTCGCGCGGGTCCTTCAGCTTGCCCTGGCGCTCGAGCTCGCGGAACTCCTCGACGCGCGGGAAGTCGGCCGGCGCAGCGCGCCGGATGCGCTCCTGCATCGCGGTGTCCATGTACCCCGGATAGAAGGCGCAGGCGGTGACGCCGCTGTCCTCGATCTCCAGCGCCAGGGCGCGAGTGAGCTGATCGACGGCGGCTTTGCTGGCGCAGTAAGCGGTCCAGCCGGCGCTGGCGCGGCGCGCCGCGCTCGAGGAGACGTTGACGATGCGGCCGTGCCCGCGCTCGAGCATCCCCGGCAGGACCGCGCGGCTGCAGAGGTACACGCCGCCGATGTTGATGGCCATGTGCCGGAGCCACGTCGTCGCGTCGGTGCGTGCGAGATGGGCCATCGGCTCGAGCACGCTCGCGCTGTTCACCAGGATCGAGGCGGGGCCGACCCAGCGCTCCGTGTTGAGCACCAGCTCCTGGACCTGGCGCTCGTCGGCCACGTCCGCGGCGTAGGCCAGCGCCTTGCCGCCCGAGCGCTTGATGCCGAGCACGACGTCGTCGAGCTCCGGCGCGTTGCGAGAGGCGATCACGACGCTGGCGCCGGCCTCGGCCATGACCTCCGCGATGGCGCGGCCCAGCCCCTTGCCGCCGCCGGTGACGATCGCGGTCTGTCCCTCGAGGGGCTTCATGCGGTCACCGCGAGCTGCCGCGCCAGCGCCGCCGACAGGAGCTCGATGTCGGCCTCGGTGTGCAGCGCCCAGAAGGAGATGCGGATCCCGTCGGGGACGACGCCCCGCTCCGCGAGGTGCTTCACGACGACCCGATCGTCGCGCCACATACCGCTCACGATACCGGCCGCGTCGCCGCCCCGAGGCTCCACGACGACGATCCCGGTGGGGTCGTGCGGACGGGACCGGGCCGGGAGGTCCAGGGCCCGGATCTGCTCGAAGAGGCGCCGGCGCAGCTCGCGGATGCGCGACGGCACCAGCCGGCCGAGGGCGCGCTGGATGACGATCGCCTGGCGCAGGCCGACGAACGCGGCCGCGTCGATCGTGCCGGCCTCGAAGCGCCTGGCGTCGGGCTGGAGGGTGTACCCGTCGTGGACGTCGAACTCGGCCTGCGAGCGCCAGCCGAGGCGCTCGACGCTGAAGGTCTCGACGTCGCGGACCCAGATGGCTCCGGTCGCGAGCGGACCGTGCATCCACTTGTGCCCGAGCGTCACGACCGCGTCGGCACCGAGCTCCCGGACGTCCACCGGGATCTGGCCGAGCGCCTGCGCCGCATCGACGATCGTCGTCGCCCCGGCCTGCCGCGCGACGGCGCAGGCGGCGCGCACCGGGAGCACCGCGCCGCTCTTGCAGGAGACGAGCGACATCACAAGTGCGCGCGCGCCCTCCTCCAGCGCCCCAACGAGGTCGAGAGTGAACTGCTGGTCGTCCTCGTAGGGAAGGATCCGCAGCCGGTCGCCGCGCTCGCGGCGGCGGTGGAGCGGCATGAGGGCGGAGCCGTGCTCCTCGGCGGTGGTCACGATCAGCGACCCCGGAGGGAGGCGCAGGCCGAGCGAGAGCGTGTTGAGCCCCTCGGTCGCGGAGGTCATGAGCGCGATGCGCGACGCGCCACCCGGGTCGCCCATGAGGGCCGCGAGGTCCTCGCGCGCCGCCGCCAGCCACTCGTTGTAGGCGTCGTAGCCGGCGTGGGAGAACATCCCGACCTCGTTCAGCCAGCGGCGCGCGCGCTCGGCGGCGTTCTGCGCGGCCGGGAACGTGGGCCCGCTGCCGGCGACGTTCCAGTAGAGGACGTCGGGCGCGAGGGCCTGCAGGGCCTCCCGGCTCGTGTCCGGCACGTCGTCGATGACGGGCGCGGCGTGGTGCCCGCTCACCCGGTATCGCTAGCGCGATACATGCGTCGCTCGTCGGTCTGAGCCACTGCGGTGTCTCCCTTTTCCTCGCTAGCCTGTCGTCATCCCTCTTATGGCGAGCCCCGCGGCGAAGAACGAGGCCAGCCCCAGGGAGAGCGACGTCCGCCGCGGCGATCCCTCGCGGACGACGGTCGCCACCAGCGGGATCGTCACGACCAGCGCGAGCCCGTAGAGCACGTGGATCGCGTCGCTCGGCCCGGTCGAGAGCCACGCGGCGGCGCCGAGGAGACCTTGCAGCACGACGACGGCCTCGGCGATGACCAGCGAGCCCCGGTAGGACGCTGTCGGCCCGGATCCGCCGAGGCCCAGAGCGGTCCCCCACACGCCGAGGGCGGCGAGATAGAGGATCAGCGCGGTCGCGAGCTGCGCGTGGATCGGTAGCGGACTCACTGCGGCGCGAAGCCTAACCCGGCCCGCTTCTTGCCTCAGCGCGCTCCGGTGGCGACATCGGTACGGACCAGGGCGCTCTGCGTCGTCAACCCGAAGGCCGGGAGCCGGCACGCGGGTACCGGTGACCTCGGCGAGGTCGTTCGCATCCTCGAGGCAGCCGGGATCCACCTCGATGTGCGTGAGTGCGCGCTGCCCGAGCCGACCGCCGAACAGCTGGCCCGCGGCGCCGTCGAGAGCGGGTACGAGGCGGTCATCGCGGCGGGCGGGGACGGCACGGTCCAGGCCGTGGCGCGCGAGCTCCTGGGCAGCGGCGTGGTGCTCGGCATCCTCCCGTTCGGCAGCTTCATGAACATCGCCAAGGGTCTCGGCGTGCCGCTGGACGCGGCCGGCGCGGCCCGCGTCATCGCCGCCCGCAACGTGTCGCACGCCGACGTCGGCGAGGTGCACGGCCGCGTCTTCTTCGAGACGGCCGGGATCGGGCTCGATGCCGAGCTCTTCGGAGCCGCGCGCGCCGCGGAGCGCGGGAGCTGGCGCCGCGCCATGCGGTGGATCTGGCGCTGGGCCCGGCAGGGCTCGCACCGCCTCCGGGTGACGACGCCCGAGGCTGAGCGCACCGTCCGCGCCTACCAGGCGCTCGTGGTGAACTCGCCCTACTACCACTGGTCCTTCCCGGTCGCGCCGGCCGGCGACATGCGCGACGGCCTGCTCGAGGTGCTGCTCTTCCCGCGCATGGGGCGGCGGGCGCTGGTGCGGTCGCTGCTTCGCCTCTGGCGCGAGGGGCGGCACCAGGAGCCGCCGGTGGTGATCCGCGCGCGCGAGGCGACCGTGAGCTCGGACGCGCGCCTGCCGGTGCACGCCGACGGCCGGCTGGTGGGGACGCTCCCCGCGACGTTCAGGGTGCGGCCCGGAGCGCTGGCGGTGTACGCGCCGGAAGGCGGAGCCGCGCAGCCGCGGTAGGCGCCGCGGTCAGCGGGCCGCCGTGATGGTCAGCACCTCACAGACCGCCGTCTGGCTCCCGCCCGGGGTGGGCCCACCGGTCATCACGAAGACCTGGTCGTTGTAGGCCACGACGCCGATGCCATGCCTGGCGGTCGGCAGGTCCGGCCCCCGCGTCCAGGTCCCCGTTGCCAGGTCGTAGATCTCGACCTCGTTGAAGGTGCCCTGCGGCTGCTCGCCGCCGATGAAGAAGAGGCGCTTGCCGGCGACCGCCGCTCCGACGCCGCCACGTGCCGTCGGCGCGGCGGGCATGCGCTCCCACGTGTCGGTCCTCGGGTCGTAGCACTCGAAGGCCGCGAGGTTCCGTGCCATCGAGAGCGTGCGCCCACCCACGGCGCAGATCCTCGCACTGACCCACGCCACCGCGAGATGGTCGCGCGGCGTGGGCACGGGCGCGCGCGACGACCAGGCGTCCGCGACCGTGTCGTAGACGAATGTGGCCGGCTCGAGTCCGCGGCCGGACGCGCCCCCGATCACGACGATCAGCTCGGGCTCAGGCCCCTGCGATCCGAGAAATGTGGAGGCCGCACCGCCGGCAGAGCGAGGGCCCGGCATGGGCGCCACTTCCTGCCATGCCGAGGCACCCGGTGCCAGCCGGAAGACGCGTTCGCTCGGTCGGCCCCCAGAGTTCCCGCCGATGACGTAGACGCCGGCGTTCGGCCCGTCCACCGATGCCGCCATCGGATGGTCCACGCCGATCGGCAGATCGGGCATCCGCTCCCACCGCCTGTTCAGCGCGTCGTACCGTTCCACGACCGCCAGACCGCCGAACCCGCCGATCACGTAGATGTGGCCGTCGAAGAGCGTCGCCGCGACCTCGCTGCGCGGAGTCGGGATGTCGGGGATGCGCGACCAGGACATACCCGCTGGTGCCTGGGTCGCCGGGTCGGCGGACGGCGGCGCCGTCGTCGTCGTGGTCGGGGCGGGCGCGGCAGGCGATGTCGCCACCACGGCGCCGGGCTCAGCCGGTGTGCAGGAGGCCCAGAGCAGCGCAACGGCCATCGCCGGCGCCAGCCGCGCGCGCGTCACGCGCAGGTGCTCGAGATAACGAGGCTCGCGATGATCAGCGCGACGATGACCCAGAGGAAGGCCGTCTTCATCCGTTCCTGTATACGCTCCGGCTCACTGTGATGATCGAGCAGCAGGGCGGGCTGACTGCTGCGAGGGCCGTCCGGTGCCCGTAGAGCTGCTCACGGCGGTCTTCGGCGCGGTCTCGTCGTTCCTCTCCGGGCTGCTGGGGATCGGCGGCGGGATCGTGCTGACCCCACTCCTTCTATATGTGCCCCCGCTGGTGGGGGCGACCGTGCTGCCGATCAAGATCATCACCGGCCTGACCATCGTTCAGGCCATCTCCGGCAGCACGCTCGGGATGCTCCGCCACCGCAGCTACGGGAACGTCTCGGGCCGCCTGGTCCGGCTGATGGGGCCCACCGGCGGCATGGCCTCACTGGTAGGGGCGCTCGTGTCGGGGGCGGCTCCCGACCGGCTGCTCATCGCGATCTTCGCGGCCTTCGCGCTGATCAACGTACCGCTCCTGCTGCGCCCGGAGCGCGATCCCGACCGCACCGTGGACGAGGTGCACGTGAACGAGAAGCTGGCGGTGGCGATCGCGGTCGTCATCGGGTTCTTCGGCGGTATGGTCGGCATCGGCGCGATCGGGTTCCTGCTCGCGGCGATGGTGTACCTGCTGCGAGTGCCGGTGCGGATCGCGATCGGCTCGAGCCTCGGGGCGGGCATGTTCGCGGCGGTCGCGGCGCTCATCGGGAAAGCCGCGACCTCGCAGATCGATCCCCCGCTCGCGGCGATCGTCGTCGGGGCCGCGCTGGTGGCGTCGCCCATCGGTGCCGCGGTGAGCCAGCGGACGAAGCCGCGCGTCCTGATGCTGCTGCTCGCCGGCGTGGTCGCCATCGCCGGCCTGCGCATGGCCTGGCAGGCGATCGTGGAGATGGCCTAGGCCGCCTGGCTGAACTCTTGTCAAGCCGCCGCCGACCTGGTAGAACAGGTGTTCGTGAACACCTAGGGAGAGCCCAGGCGCGCCGGAGGAACACATGGACGATGTCGCAGTTCAGAGATGCCGTTCATGCGGCGAGGTCAAGCCGGTGGATGAGTTCGATCTCCGCGCGGACACCGGTCGGCGCAGGAGTACGTGCAGCAGCTGCCGGCGCGACTACCAGCGGGCGCGGTGGCCCTGGTCGGTCAACCCCTCCCGCTCGACCCGTGTGATCGGTCGACGCGAGATGTACCCCTGCCGGCGTTGCGCTGAGATGAAGCCGGCAGAAGCGTTTCAGCGGCGGTTCCGTGGATCGAGCGTGTTGCAGTCGTGGTGCAGGGCGTGCATCGCCGCGTACAACGCGGAACGCCATCAGCGTCTTCACGATACCCAGATGGTGCGGATCCGCCGTAACCAGAGGATCTATGTCGAGCGGAACCTACGTCTGATCCGGGAGTACCTGGCCGAACATCCTTGTGTCGATTGCGGCGAGAACGATCCGATTGTCCTCGACTTCGACCACATTCGCGATAAGACAGCCGATGTCAGCACACTGGTCCACAACGGGCACCCGTGGCAACGGATCCTCGACGAGATCGCGAAGTGCGAGGTGCGCTGTGCGAACGATCATCGTCGCGCGACACATCGCCGGCGACTCGCGTTGACGGTGCTCGAAGACCCAGGCAACTGGTCCGGTCCTCGACCTTGGGACGCTATGGACAGTAGAGAAGCAGCGAGCCCGACAGGAATCGAACCTGCGACCCCGACGTCCGTAGCGTCGTGCTCTATCCGCTGAGCTACGGGCTCGCAGTCCATTCTAGCGGTCGGGTGGTCGAGGCGCGGACTTCGGCGGCCCCGGGGAGAATCGAACTCCCGATCACGGATTCGAAGTCCGTTGCTTTATCCGCTGAGCTACGGGGCCAGGTGAGTGAATTCTATTCGGCCCGCCGGAGCGTCACCCGCAGGTCACGCGACTGACGGCAGACCCAGTCGCCGAGCGCACGGGCACGCGTCCTGCATCTGAGCACCGAAAAGCGGAGATCGGACGCATTGCGGGAGGCACGGATGCCACAGGACCGCGCCATCGACCCATCAGCCGTCACGGCGGCCCAGAAGCAGATGCTCAGCGGGCGCTCCGAGCGGGACGCCCGCCGGATCCTAGAGAGCCTCTGCGACCCCACGCGCCTCAAGATCGTGCGCGCCCTGGAGGAGACCCCTCTGGCGGCGAGCGACCTGGCGAGCGTCATCGGCAGGACGCGCTCCGCGACCAGCCAGCACCTCCGCGTGCTACGGGAGATCGGAGCCGTCACGGCGACCCGCACCGGCAATGTCGTCCGCTACCGGCTGGCCGAGGGCACCGTGGCGACGGTCATCCGCGACGCATCCCGCGCCTTCGACCGTCTCGGGGGCGACGCCGCCGAGTAGCCGCGGCGCCCGACGGGCCCCGGCCACGCCGAACGAATTCCTGCTACTACGTCCCCACTCCCCGCGCCGGCCAGCTGCGCAGATCGAGGCGCGGGAGGGGAGGACGCGATGGCAGGGCAGAACGTCCAGTACCCGAGCAACGGCCGGACCACCCGCGGCTACCTGGCGACGCCGGCGGCGGGGCGGGGGCCGGGCGTGGTCGTCATCCAGGAGTGGTGGGGCCTGAACGACCAGATCCGGGGCGTGACCGACCGCTTCGCCGAGGAGGGCTTCGCCGCGCTGGCACCGGACCTCTGGCACGGCAAGACCGTCCCGATCGGCGAGCCCGACGAGGCGGGCAAGCTGTTCATGGCGCTGAACGCCGACGAAGCGGCCAAGGACGTGCGCGGCGCGGCGAAGTTCCTGAAGTCCCACGAGTCGAACGCCAGCGTCAAGGTCGGAGTGATCGGGTTCTGCATGGGGGGGCAGATCGCGCTGCTCGCGGGCACCGTCGCGCCGGACGAGGTGGGCGCGGTCGTGGACTGCTACGGGGTCCATCCGAACGTGAAGCCCGACTTCTCGAAGCTGAAGGCCGCCGTGCTCGGCATCTTCGGCGGCAAGGACACCATGGTCACCGAGGCCGCGCGCGACCAGCTCGCGAAAGACGTCCGGGCCGCGGGCATGACGTTCGAGTCGCACGTCTACCCGGAGGCGGACCACGCCTTCATGAACGAGCAGCGCAAGGACGTCTACCGGGCGCAGGACGCCGAGGACGCCTGGCAGCGAGCGGTGGGATCCCTCCGAGAACACCTGAAGTGACGAGGGCGGCCCCGCTAGCATCGCCGCCCAGATGACGCTGCTCCGCTCGGCCCTCGACCGCACGTCCGACCAGGCCAAGGGCAGCCGCGAGCACATGGCGGGCCTCGTCGCCGAGCTACGCGAGCGCCTCGAGAAGACGCGGCAGGGCGGCCCGGAGCGCGCCCGCGAGCGGCACGTCCGCGCGGGCAAGCTCCTCCCGCGCGAGCGCGTCGAGCGGCTCCTCGACTCGGCGACCCCGTTCCTGGAGCTGTCGCCCCTCGCGGCCTACGGCATGTACGACGGCGACGCGCCGTCGGCCGGCATCGTCACCGGCATCGGCCGCGTGTCCGGCCAGGAGTGCGTGATCGTGGCCAACGACGCGACCGTCAAGGGCGGCACGTACTACCCCGTCACCGTCAAGAAGCACCTCCGCGCGCAGGAGATCGCGCGCGAGAACCTCCTCCCCTGCATCTACCTCGTGGACTCGGGCGGCGCGTTCCTGCCGCTCCAGGACGAGGTCTTCCCCGACCGCGACCACTTCGGTCGGATCTTCTTCGAGCAGGCGCGGCTGTCGCGCCTGGGCGTGCCCCAGCTCGCCGTCGTGATGGGGTCCTGCACCGCCGGCGGTGCGTACGTGCCCGCGATGAGTGACGAGGTCGTCATCGTGAAGGGCCAGGGCACGATCTTCCTGGGCGGCCCGCCGCTGGTGAAGGCCGCGACCGGCGAGGAGGTGACGGCCGAGGACCTCGGCGGCGCGGATGTCCACGCGCGCACCAGTGGTGTCGCAGACCACTACGCCGTGGACGACGCGCACGCGCTCGCCATCGCGCGCGCGATGGTCGCGCAGCTCGACCGGCCGACCTATTGGGGCGAGGACGTGGCCGACCCGGAGCCCCCCGCGCTCGACCCGAACGACCTCTACGCCCTCGTCCCGGTGGACGTACGCCAGCCGTACGACGTGCACGAGGTGATCGCGCGCATCGTGGACGGCTCGCGGTTCCAGGAGTTCAAGGCGCTCTACGGGACGACGGTCGTCTGCGGCTTCGCGCGGATCATGGGCTTCCGCGTCGGCATCGTGGCCAACAACGGGATCCTCTTCAGCGAGAGCGCGCTCAAGGCCACGCACTTCATCGAGCTCTGCGACCAGCGCGGGGTCCCACTGGTGTTCCTCCAGAACATCGCCGGGTTCATGGTCGGGAAGGAGTACGAGGCCGGCGGGATCGCGAAGGACGGGGCCAAGATGGTCATGGCCGTCGCGTGCGCCACGGTGCCCAAGTTCACGGTGATCATTGGCGGCAGCTTCGGCGCCGGGAACTACGGGATGGCCGGCCGTGCCTACCAGCCCCGGCAGCTCTGGATGTGGCCGAACGCGCGGATCAGCGTGATGGGCGGCGAGCAGGCCGCGAGCGTGCTCAGCCTGGTCGGAACGTTCGAGAACGACGCGGCGCGGGAGTCCTTCCGGGCGCGGATCCGCGAGCAGTACGAGACGCAGGGCTCGCCCTACTACTCGACTGCGCGGCTCTGGGACGACGGCGTCATCGACCCGCTGGACACACGCAACGTCCTAGCGCTCGGCATCGCGGCCGCGCGCCACTCCCCCATCGAGCGGCCGCCGCGCTACGGCGTCTTCCGCATGTAAGGGCCTTCGGCCCATACACGCGTCGCTCGTCCTCACCGGCCAGCGGGCTCGGCGCGGATCGACTCAGGCACACTCCCGGCGTGACCACGCTCCTGGTGGCGAACCGCGCCGAGATCGCGCGCCGCGTAATCCGCACCGGACGCCGGATGGGCCTGACCACGGTCGCGGTGTACTCGGATGCGGACGCCGGTGCGCCGCACGTGCGCGAGGCCGATCGTGCAGTGCACATCGGGCCGTCGCCGGCGCGCGAGTCGTACCTCTCCATCCCACGGATCCTCGCCGCAGCGGCCGAAGCGGGCGCGGACCTGGTACATCCCGGGTACGGCTTCCTCGCCGAGGAGCCGGCGTTCGCCCGGGCGGTGACGGACGCGGGGCTGACCTTCGTCGGCCCGCCCGCCGACGTGCTCGCCACGCTCGGCTCGAAGTCCGAGGCGAAGTCGGTGGCGCGGCGCGCGGGGATCGCCGTGCTTCCCGGATACGCCGAGGAGGACCAGCGCGACGCGGCGTTCGCCGAGGCGGCCAAGCGGATCGGCTACCCCGTCATCGTCAAGCCCACCGCGGGCGGCGGCGGGATCGGCATGCAGGTCGTGGTGAAAGCGGCCGGGCTACGCGAAGCGCTGGCCCGCGCCCGGCGCATCGCCCTCGCGGCCTTCGGCGACGAGCGCCTGCTGCTCGAGCGGTACGTCACAGGCCCGCGGCACATCGAGGTGCAGATCCTGGCGGACCGGCACGACCGCGTGCGCGCGCTCGGCGAGCGCGACTGCTCGGCGCAGCGACGGCACCAGAAGATCGTGGAAGAGGGACCCGCGCCCGGGCTGACGCGGTGGCAGCGCCAGAAGCTCGCCGAGTCGGCCACGACGATGGCGCACGCGGCGCGCTACGTGGGCGCGGGGACGGTCGAGTTCGTCGTGGACCAGAAGGGCGAGGCCTACTTCCTCGAGGTGAACGCGCGGCTGCAGGTGGAGCACACGGTCACCGAGGAGCTGACCGGCTTCGACCTGGTGGAGCAGCAGCTCCGGATCGCCGCCGGTGAGCGCCTGGTGCTCGCGAAGGCCTCACCCGCCGGGCACGCGGTAGAGGCGCGCATCTACGCGGAGGACCCCGCCGCCGGGTTCCTGCCCTCCACCGGAAAGCTCCTGCACGTGAGGTGGCCCGAGGGCGTCCGGGTGGACGCGGGGTACGAGGAGGGGTCGGTGGTCACGGCGGAGTACGACCCGCTCCTGGCGAAGCTGATCGCGCGCGCTGACGACCGCGGCGGCGCTCTCGACGCGCTGGCCGAGGCGCTCCAGCGCACCGAGGTCCTCGGGGTCCGGACGAACATCCCGTTCCTGCTTCGCTACCTCTCCCACTCGGAGGTGCGCGCCGGGCGCGTGACCACGAGCTTCGTCGAGGAGCAGACCCTGGAGCTCGTCCCTCACGGGGACACTCCGGACGAGGTCCACACTCTCGCGGCCACCGGCGTCATCGACGCTCGGCCGCGCACGTCTCGCGATCCCTGGAGCGCTCTCGGCGCCTGGCGCCCCGGCCTCGGCCACGCCGGGTCGGTCGTGCTCCGCGACGGAGCGAGCGAGCGCGCCGTCCTGGTCGAGGGCGAAGGCCCCTACGTGGTGAGCGGGTCGCACGCGGCGAAGGACGAAGCTGAGCCGCACGCCTGGAGCCTGGGAGGCTCGCCCGCCGCGGTCGCCACCGACGGACCGCGCGTGTGGGTGTCCTGGCGCGGCTCCACCTACGAGCTGCGGACCGATCCCGTCGAGCGGGACGTGGCCCAGGCCGCGGCCGCGGCGGAGATCGTGGCGCCCATGCCGGGCGTGCTGCTGGCCGTCCACGCCTCCGCGGGCCAGCGCGTGCGCCGGGGCGACGCGGTGGCGGTGATCGAGGCGATGAAGATGGAGCTGCGGATCGACGCGCCCGCCGACGGCACCGTCACGCGCCTGCTGTGCTCGGCCGGCGACCAGCTGCGCCGCGGCCAGCGCATCGCCGAGTTCAAGCCCGCCGGCTAAGGCGCTAGCGGCCCTTCTCGCGGACCAGGATCCGCTCGTCCGTCAGTGCCTCCCCCACATCGCGCGGTGGACGAGCTGCTCCGCCGGGCGGCGGCCGACGGTCTTGATCGACGGCGACGGGCGGTCCTTCGGCTTGGGGTAGCCGATGGCGATCGCGCCGATCGGAGTGACCCGCTCCGGGACACCGAACGTCTCCTTGAACTCCTTCATCCGGAAGATGCCGAAGAACAGCGCGCCTAGCCCCGCATCGACCGCCGTCAGCAGGATGCTCATGGCCGACATCGCGGTGTCGATGTCCCAGTACGGGACCGGCCAGTGCGACTCGCTGCGGTCGGTCCAGCCCTTATCGGGCAGGGCATATCGATCGATACTGAGGTCCTTTACGGAGCAGCAGACGATCATGAGAGGAGCGTTGAACAGATCCGGCCAGCCGCCTTCGCGCTCGGGGTTCACCACATCCCAGAAACGAGTCACCTCGTCCTTGCCGTCGAACACCAGGAACTGGAAGGGCTGGCTGAAACCCGCGGACGGCGCCTTCCGCGCGTTCGCGAGGATGCGCTCGACCATCTCGGCTGGGATCGGACGGTCCTCGAAGCTGCGCACCATCTTCCGCTTGCGGATGACTTCCTGGAACTCCATCGCGTGGCACGATAGCCCGCGGTGCCCATCCGCGACCGCATGCCAGAGCGGGTCACGATCGTGGAGGTCGCGCCGCGCGACGGGCTCCAGGCCGAGGCGCAGGTCGTCTCGGCGGAAGACAAGGTCGCATTCATCGAGCGGCTCGCCGCCGCGGGCCACCGGGTCATCGAGGCCACCAGCTTCGTGTCGCCCGAGGCGGTGCCGCAGCTCGCAGACGCGGAGAAGGTGGCGGCGCGGCTCCCGCGGCGCCCCGGCCTGCGCCACGTGGCGTTCGTGCCTAACGAGCGCGGCCTGGAGCGCGCTCTCGCCGCGGGGATGACCGACGTCGCGTTCTTCGCGTCGGCCACGGAGACCTACTCGGTCAAGAACGTCGGCCGCACGCGCGCCGAGGTGCTGGACGCGCTCGCGAGCCTGGTCGCGCGCGCCAGGGGATCGGGACTCCGCGTCCGCGCGTACCTCGCGATGGCCCTGGGCGACCCCTGGGAGGGGCCGGCGCCGGCCGGGGCGACGCTCGCCCAGGCCGAGCGGCTCCTCGAGCTCGGCATCGACGAGCTCGCGATCGGCGACACGCTCGGGAGCGGCACGCCCCGCCAGGTCCAGGAGCTGATCGGCGCGATCCTCGACACGGGGGCGCGCGCCGACCGCCTCGCCGTGCACTTCCACGACACCTACGGCCAGGCGCTGGCGAACGTCCTCGTCGCGCTCGAGCTCGGCGTCACGACCATCGACGCGAGCGCCGGCGGGATCGGCGGCTCGCCGTTCGCGAAGGCGGCGGCGGGGAACCTCGCGACCGAGGACCTGGTGTGGATGCTCGACGGGCTCGGCGTGGAGACCGGGGTGGACGCGGTGAAGGTGGCGGAGGCCGCGACCTGGATGTGCGGCCTTCTCGGCCGGGAGCCCCCGGGTCGAGCGACGCGCGCACTGGCCGGCCGATCCGCCGGGTGAGATCATCGCGACGCCTCCGGCACGCGTGAATGCCCGGCCACTCCTGCTCGCCGCGGCGGCGGCGCTGGTCCTGGTGGCCCTGATGCCGGGACTGTTCTCGTCACTTCAGCGGTCGTTCATCTACTTCCCGCTCTCGCAGCAGCCACCGCCGGTCGCGTCGGCGCTGCCGGGCGCGGAGGAGGTGCGCTTCACCACGGCCGACGGCCTCGAGCTGAGCGGCTGGTATCGCGCGGCGCCGCCCGGCGGCGCGACCGTCCTCGTGATGAACGGGAACGCGGGCGACCGTTCCCACCGCGCGCCGCTCGCGACGGCTCTGGCGACCGAGGGTCTCGGCGTCCTGCTCTTCGACTACCGCGGGTACGCCGGCCAGGCGGGCACGCCGAGCGAGGACGGGCTACTGGCCGACGCCCGCGCGGCGCTGGACCTGCTCGTCGCGAGCGGCGCCGACCCGGGCAGGATCGCCTACTTCGGCGAGTCCCTCGGCGCGGCCGTGGCGATACAGCTGGCGGTCGAGCGCGCGCCGCTGGCGCTCATCCTGCGCTCGCCCTTCACCTCCCTAGAGGACATGGCGAGGCTGCACTACCCCTGGCTTCCGGTCGGCCCGCTGCTCGTCGAGCGCTACGACTCGATCGCCCGCATCGGGGAGGTGCGTTCACCGGTGCTCGTGCTGGCGGGAAGCGCCGACCGCATCATTCCGATGGTCCACTCCCGCCGCCTGTACGAGGCCGCCGGCGAGCCGAAGCGGTTCGTCGAGATCGCGGGCGCGGATCACAACGACCTGGCGCTGCTCGCGGGCCCGGAGCTCGTGAACGCGGTCTCGGGGTTCGTGGCCGAGGCGCTCCCAGGCGGGTCCTAGCGGGCCCAGGTCTCGCGGAGCACGCGGATCACGTTCCCGCCGGCGATCTTCGCGATATCCGCGTCGGACCACCCGTGCTTGACCATCCAGCCCACGGCGTTCCGCATGGCCTCGCCGGGGCTCTCCATGCCGTCCACGTACTCGACCTTTGGGTATTGCAGCCCCTCGGTGATGCGGCCGATGGAGAGCGCCTCGGCGAAGGCGTGGTGCAGGCCCACGTGGTCGCCGAAGAGGGTGTCCGGCCCGAGCGCCACGTGGTCCACGCCCAGGAGCCCGACGCAGTACTCAACGTGCTCCATGACGGAGTCGAGCGAGTGCTTGGGGTGCTTCTTCGTGAGCGTCGTGTGCGGCGCGGCCTCGACCCCGATGACCCCGCCCTTCGCCGCCATCGCCCGGAGGACCTCGTCCGGCTTCATGCGCTTGGTCGGCCAGAGCGCCCGCGCGCCGGCATGCGTGATGAAGACGGGCCTCTCCGAGAGCTCGATCGTGTCGAGCGAGGTCCGGTCGCCGACGTGCGCCAGGTCTATGGTCATGCCCAGCCTGTTCATGCGCACGACCACCTCGCGGCCAAGGTCGGTCAGGCCGCCGTCGCGCTCCTCGCGCAGCCCGGACCCGAGCGCGTTGGCCTCGCTGTAGGTGATGCCCATGCAGCGGACCCCGAAGCCGTAGAGCACGTCAACTCGGTCCACCTCGTTCTCGATGGCCGTCGCCGCTTCGAGACAGGCGACGAACGCGATGCGGCCGCTCGGCTTCGCGTCAAGGACCTGGTCGATCGTGGTGGCCACATAGACGAGGTCCTGGTGGGCGATGTCCGAGAGGCGCATGCCCAGGTCGAGGACGATGTCGTCCCACTTCCAGCCGCGCCGAGAGGTGATGAGCGCCGTCCCGTCCATGAAGTTCTCGAAGAACACGTCCGTGCCGGAGCCGGCGAGGCCCGCGTAGCCTGTCGCGTCGCGGCCGCTCCGACGCTGCTCCATGAGCTCGGCGGGGTCCTCCGGCGCGATGGCGGTGTGGTCGTGGAGCGAGACGACCGGGTGCTCGGCCAACAGGCGCTCCGCGCGCTCGGCCTGCTCCCGCGACAGCCCCATGTCGTAGGTGGCCACGCGCCCGACGTCCTTCGCGAGCCGGAACTCGCGGTAGTCCGTCCCGGCCTGGAGGTACTGGAACGAGCGATACCCGTCGTACCGCTTAGGCATTAGGTCGCGGCCGCGGCCTTCCTGGTCCTGGCCGGACGCCGGTCGGCCCCGCCCTCCAGGACGATCGGCGGCACGCCCGCGCTCCGGATCGTACGCGCCAGCTGCGGCACGTCCTTGTCCGTGAGCGCCCGCAGCTTCACGAGCTGCGCGTCGATGCGGCGCCCCAGGTCCTGGAACACCGCGCGCTGCGCGGCCGTCGGCCGGGCGTCGCCCTGGGCCACGGCGGCACCGAGTCCCCCGAGCTTCGCGTTCAGCTTGATCGGGAAGTTCAGGGTGTCCTGGCGGCTGCGCGCCTTGGTCTGCACCAGCTCCTCCTCGACCGCCACGAGCGCCTTCCGCAGCGACGAGGCCGAGCGCGTGACGGCGCGGAGCGAGCGGTCCTTGCCGCTGCGCACCTCCCACTCCTCGATCTGCTTGCGCAGGGAGCGGATCCTGCTGATGGCGTCGTGCGTCTCGGAGAGCTTGTCGCGGATCGCCAGGAGCAGCTCGAACTGCTGACGCAGGTCCTCGTCCCGCACCTCGACGCGCGGGTCCATGCGGACCTCGAAGCCCTCGGTGAGCGTGGTGTCCCCCACCTTCAGCCGCACCTGGTAGCGGCCGGGCGGCACGACCGGGCCCGCGAGGGCCCGCTCGAATTCCTCCATCGACGGGTCGTCCGCGACCTTGGACGCGTCGGGATGCCGCATGTTCCACACGAACCGGTTGAGACCGGGCTCCTTGGGGACGCGCGGCTCCTTCTTGTCCTCGTCCTCGGGCTTGGCGGCCGTGGGAGAGGCGCCGGGCCCCGTCACCGTCTCGGCGCCTTCTGCCGGGAGCGCGGCGCTCGCCGGGGACGCCTCCGTGGCGGCGGTCTTGCGGCTGCTGAAGGAGCGGATGAGCTTCCCGCGGGCGTCGTGGAAGGACATCGTGACGTCGCCCTCCGGCCGCTCGCGGAGCCAGTACGAGACGATCACGCCGTCGGGCGGGTTCTTGCCGGCGTCGAGGTAGGTCTCCTGCTTCTCGCCGGGCGCGTCCTTCGTCTCGGAGAGCCGGTACGTGAGCATCGCCGCGTCGGTGAAGCGGTAGTTCTTGCCGAGGACCGGCTTCCCGGGGAAGCCGCCCTTTGACCGGATGCGGTAGGTGGGACGCGGAGCGGACAGGCGCGCCCGCTCGCCGCTCTTCGGCGCGGCCCACTCGCGCACCGCGGTCATGTCGTCCAGGACCCAGAACGAGCGGCCGTGCGTCCCGAGGACCAGGTCCGTGTCCTTGACGACCAGGTCGTGCACCGGGACGTGCGGGAGGTTCGCCTGGAGCCGCTGCCAGCGCCCGCCGCCATCGTACGAGACGTACACGCCCGTCTCGGTCCCGGCGAAGAGGAGCCCCGGCCGCACGGGGTCCTCGCGGACGGCGCGGCAGAAGTCGTCGTCGGGGATGCCGGTCGTGATCTTCGTCCACGTCCGGCCCAGGTCGCGGGTCCTGTAAAGGTAGGGCTTGAAGTCGTCGAGCATGTGGCGCTCGACGGCGAGGTACGCGGTGTTCGGGTCGTGCGGCGACGCCTCGACGAGCGAGACCGTTGACCAGGCCGGCATGCCGCGCGGGGTCACGTTCTTCCAGGTCTTGCCGTCGTCGCTCGACACGTGGACCAGGCCGTCGTCGGAGCCGGCCCAGAGGACGCCCTTCTTAACGGGCGACTCCGCGAACGCGAAGATCGTGCAGTAGTACTCGGCCCCCGTCTGGTCCTTGGTGATCGGGCCGCCGGAGTCGGCCATCCGCGAGGGATCGTTCCGGGTCAGGTCCGGGCTGATCGTCTGCCACGTCTCGCCCTCGTCGCGCGAGCGGAAGGCGCGGTTGCCGGTGACGTAGAGCGTGTTGGGGTCGTGCGGCGAGAGGACGATGGGGAACGTCCACTGGAAGCGGTACCGGACGTCCTTGGCCGCGTGCCCGGAGCTCATCTCCGGCCAGACCATGATGTTGCGCGACTGGCCGGTGCGGTGGTCGTACCGCGTGAGGTAGCCCTGGAACGAGCCGCAGTAGGCGATGTTCGGGTCGTCCGGGCGGATCGCCACGTAGCCGCTCTCGCCGCCGCCGATCTCGTACGCCTCGATGCCCGTGATGCCCGCGATCCGCGCGCGGCTCGGAACGGCGATGGCCGTGTTGTCCTGCTGCCCCGCGTAGATGTGGTACGGGAACCGCGTGTCGGTGATGACGTGGTACATCTCGGCCGTCGGCTGGTTGTAGATCGAGGACCACGTCTCGCCGCCGTTGAACGTGACGGTCGCGCCGCCGTCGTTCCCCTCGATCATCCTCCGGGGGTCGCTCGGGTCGATCCAGAGGTCGTGGTTGTCGCCGTGTGGTATCTGGAACTGCTCGAAGGTCTTGCCGCCGTCGATGGAGCGCCAGCCGTCCACGTTCAGGACCCACACGGTGTCCGCGTCGCGCGGATCGACGAAGATGTGGTGGTAGTACCAGGCGCGCTGGCGGAGGTTACGGTCCTCGCTGCCGCGCTGCCACGTCTCGCCGCCGTCGTCGGATCGGAAGACCGCGCCGCTTGCCGCCTCGACGATGGCGTAGACGCGGTCGGGGCGGGACGGGGCGACGGCGATCCCGATCTTCCCGAGCGTGCCGCCGGGCAGGCCGGCCTTCCGCGTGAGCTCGGTCCAGGTGTCGCCGCCATCTGTTGTTTTGAACAGACCGCTGCCGGGGCCGCCGCTCCGCATGTAGTGCGGGAGCCGGACGGTGTCCCAGAGCGCCGCGTACACGATCCGCGGGTTGTTCGGGTCCATCGAGAGGTCGATGGCCCCGGTGGTGTCGTCCCGGTAGAGCACGCGCTTCCAGGTGGCCCCGCCGTCTCGGGACCGGAACACGCCGCGCTCGGTGTTCGGTCCGTGCGCGTGCCCCAGGGCGGCCACGTACACGCTGTCCGAGTCGCGCGGGTCGATGACCACCGTGCTGATGTTCCGTGTGTTCTGTAGACCGACGTTCGTCCAGGTGCGCCCGCCGTCGCTGCTCTTGTACACGCCGTCGCCGTGCGAGACGTTCTCGCGGATGCAGGCCTCGCCCATGCCGACGTAGACCACGTTCGGGTCGCTCGCCGCCACCGCGATCGCGCCCACCGACGCGCGCTGGAAGAAGCCGTCCGAGATGTTCTCCCAGAAGGCACCGCCGTCCGTCGTCTTCCACACCCCGCCGCCGGTCGTTCCCATGTAGAAGGTCAGCCTCTCGGTCGGGTGCCCGGCGACCGCCCCGCAGCGGCCGCCACGGAAGGGCCCCGCCAGGCGGAACTCGAGCCGGGCGAACGGGTCCGTCCGGCCCGGCGCGGCCGTGGCGGCCCGTGTCCGGGCGCGCTTGGGACGTGCGGGCCTGCGAGTGGTACGGCGGGCAGTGGCCATTGCTCCCCCTCCTGTTCAACGCGCTCGACCCGGCCTCGCTTCGCACCGGCCGTGCGTCGCCGCACGCTCCGCTGCTTGTGGACTCGCTCCTCGCGGCTGAGCCGCTCGTCGCTCGAGCCAGGCTTGGATCGGATCGGGCTGAGGTTAGCCCGATGCGCGCCCGGGCGCCGGAGGGTACGCTCTTGCGCCATGACGAACCTGACCGGCATCCGTGCGCTCGTGCTGCAGGGCATCAACGCCATCGACGTGGTGACGCTCGCGACCTCGCTCGTGATCGCGGAGATGTTCTACAAGCTCCACAGCTTCACGCTCGAGGCGGGCGCGTTCCTCGCGACCTGGTACGTCCTGCGGCTCGCCGCGCGCGCCATCTTCCGGGACCGCTAGCCGCCTAACCCGCGGGCTCCCGCGGCACGCGGTCGGCCTCGCCTTCGTCCGCCGCGGGCGGCCGCTCCCCGTTGCCATCTGGGATCGCGGGCCGGGCGGCCCTGGGCAGCACCATCCAGAAGGTGCTGCCGGCGCCCTCGCCCGGGCTCGACGCGCCCACTCGGCCGCCGTGGGCCTCGACCACCTCGCGGACGACGGCGAGCCCCAGGCCCTGCCCGCGCACGTCGTCCGCCGCGCGGTAGCCGCGCTCAAAGAGGCGCGGCAGGTCCTCGGCGGAGATGCCCCGCCCCTGGTCCGTGACCGTCAGCAGGACGCTGTCGTCCTCCTCGCGCAGGCCGACCGCGATCCTCGCCGGCGCGGGCGAGTACTTCACGGCGTTCCCGAGGAGGTTGTCGATCACCTGGCCGATGCGCGGGCCGTCCACCGTTAGGACGATCGGAGCTCGAGGCTCGTCCAGCTCGACGTTGGCGTCCGACAGGACGCGCACGCGGGACACGGCCCCGCGCACCAGGTCGCGGAGGTCCAGCGGCGCCACGGTCAGCTCCGCCGAGCGCGCGGCCGCCGGCTGGAGGTCCGAGATCAGCCGCGCCAGCTGCGCGACCTGCCGCTGCATGGTGTCGAGGTGGCGGGAGACGATCTGCGCGTAGCCGCCCACGCTGGTGAGAGGGGTCCGGAGCTCGTGGACCGCCGTCGCGACCGCCTCCTCCTTCGCGCGCAGCTGGCCGCGAACGCTCTCGAGGGCGACCCGCAGCTCCCCGACAGCCCGCTCGGCGCGCTCGCGCTCCACCGCCGCCGCGAGGGCCCGCGCCGAAG
Source organism: Candidatus Limnocylindria bacterium (assembly GCA_050692015.1). GTDB lineage: Bacteria > Chloroflexota > Limnocylindria > P2-11E > P2-11E > GWC2-70-10. The sequence goes on along the minus strand of JBOGTE010000002.1, from coordinate 20,156 downwards.
CGTCCGCGATGTCGAGCATGAGCGCGTCACGCCGCTCCGCGTCCGTACCGGCCGGGTCGAGGATGACGCCCACCGCGGTGTAGGGATCGTCATGCAGCCCGATGACGCGCCCCTCGAGGAGCGACGGCACGACGTGCTCGGAGGCGACGACCCTGCCGCGCGAAGGCATCTCGGCCGCGCGGCTCGTCACCTCGCGCAGCGGTGCCGGAAGGTCGCCCCGCTCGTGCTCGACCAGTATCCCGTCGTCCTTCTGGACCCAGGCCCAGGCGGCGGTCACGCCGGGCAGCCGGGAGAGGTGCTCGGTCGCGGAGCGCAGGACGTGCGCCGAGGCGACGCCGGCCGACAGGTCCTCCCGCGCGGCCGCGCGGCGCCGCAGCATGTCGTGCTCGCGCTCGTCCCGCTCGCGGAGCCGCGCGAGCTCCGCGGCCACGAGGGCGGCCGCCACCAGCAGCTGCAGCGGCCAGAGCTGGATAGCCTCGGCCTCGGACAGACGGAGCGCGATGGTGACGTCCACGAGCACGATGGCGATGGCCGCGGCGGCGGCCGCGCCGAGCGGCCCGAAGCGGAGCGCGCCGTGCCCGATCGGGAACAGGAAGAGCATCCACGCCGGGCGGTCGATAGGCAGGGCGGCGACGAGGCCCGCGGTCGCGGCGATGTCGAGCCCCATCGCGCCGATGACCGCGACGCCGGCGGGCGCTCCCGTCAGAAGCGGCGTGCCGAACCTGGCCGCCACGGCCACGAGCACGTAGCCGAGCAGGACGAGCGGGACGGCCGCGGGAGCGTCGCCACCCAGAAGGATGAGCGTTGTCGCGAGAGCGGCCGCGGCGAGCCGCAGGCGAAGGGCCGCGCGCTCGACGTCGGAGCCGCTCAGACGGTCGGAGTGCATTCCACCTCTACCTAACGGCGGCATGCTGGACTAGGGACGGCCCGCCCGCGCCGTCCCAGCAGTGTGGGGCCTCTCTTGACCTCCGAACGGGCGTTCCATATCGTGGCGCGCCTATGCGAACTGCTGTTCCATTCCCCGCCCGCACCAGCCTGGAGCAGATCCTCGACTCCTTCGAGCGGGACCCCGAGTTCGCCTCGCTGGTCACGAGGTGGGAGCGCCTTCCTGCGAAGGCGCCCCGCTACGCGCCCTTCCCCGTGTGGCTGGACGAGCGGATCGTCCGCTCGCTGCGCCGGCGCGGGATCGAGGCGCTCTACTCGCACCAGGCCGCGGCGCTCGAGGCGGCGCACGCGGAGCGGAACGTCGTCGTGGTCACGCCGACCGCCTCGGGCAAGACGCTCTGCTACGACCTCCCCGTCCTGCACGCCATCGCCAAGGACCCGTCCGCGCGGGCGCTCTTCATCTTCCCCACCAAGGCGCTGGCGCAGGACCAGCTGGCCGAGCTCGAGCGGCTCTCCACGGAGATGGAGATCGAGCTCAAGACGTACACCTACGACGGCGACACGCCGCCGCAGGCGCGCGCCCAGGTCCGCTCGGCCGGGCACGTGGTCATCACGAACCCGGACATGCTCCACACGGGGATCCTCCCCCACCACACCAAGTGGGTGAAGCTCTTCGAGGACCTCCGCTACGTCGTGCTGGACGAGCTGCACACGTACCGCGGCGTCTTCGGCAGCAATGTGGCGAACGTGCTGCGCAGGCTGCGGCGCATCTGCGCCTTCTACGGCTCGCACCCCACCTTCATCTGCACGTCCGCGACCATCGCGAACCCCGAGGAGCTGGCCCGCCGCCACGTCGAGGACGACGTCGTGCTGATCGACGAGTCCGGAGCGCCGCAGGGCGAGAAGGTCATCGCGTTCGTGCAGCCGCCGGTGGTGAACGCCTCCCTCGGCATCCGCAGGAGCGCGCTGCTCTCCGGCCGCGACATCGCAGCGACTCTCCTGGCGTCCGGCATCCAGACCATCTGCTTCACGCGCTCGCGCGTGCAGACCGAGCTCCTGCTCACCTACCTGCGCTCCCGGTTCCCGGAGCCGCAGTGGCCGGGCGACCTCGTCCGCGGCTATCGCGGCGGCTACCTGCCCAGCGAGCGGCGGGCCATCGAGCGGGGCCTGCGCGAGGGGACGGTGCGCGGCGTCGTCTCCACCAACGCCCTGGAGCTGGGCATCGACATCGGCGCGCTCCAGGCCGCGGTGCTGGTGGGCTACCCGGGCACCGTCGCCTCGACGTGGCAGCGCATGGGCCGCGCCGGCCGCCGCGGCGAGCTCTCGGCCGCCTTCCTCGTCGCCACGTCGTCGCCGACGGACCAGTACGTCGTGCAGCACCCCGACCATGTCTTGCGCAGGCCGCCCGAGCAGGGCCTGGTCAACCCCGACAACCTCCACGTCCTGGTGGGGCACCTCAAGTGCGGCGCCTTCGAGCTGCCCTTCGAGCGGACCGAGCGCTTCGGCACGGAGGACACGCCCGGCGTCCTCTCCTACCTCGACGAGCAGGGCATCCTGCACGAGGCCGACGGCCGCTACCACTGGTCGGCGCAGGCCTTCCCCGCCGAGGCGATGTCGCTGCGCACCGCCAGCAACGACAACGTCGTGATCGTCGATACGACCCGGGGCCACACGCGGGTGATCGGCGAGGTGGACCGCTTCGCCGCCCCGGTGCTCGTGCACGAGCAGGCCATCTACCTTCACGAGTCGCGCCAGTACCAGGTGGAGCGCCTGGACTGGGAGAACGCCAAGGCCTACGTGACCGAGGTGAAGGTGGACCACTACACCGACGCGGGCCTCGCGGTGCGCATCCGCGTGCTCGATTCGTTCGCGACGGACGCTCTGCCGAAGCGCTCGGGCCGCGAGCGCTTCACACGGTCGCACGGCGAGGTCCTCGTGAGCGCCCTGGCCACGGTCTACAAGAAGCTGACGATGTACACGCACGAGAACGTCGGCTGGGGGAAGATCCACCTCCCCGAGCAGGAGCTACAGACGACGTCGTACTGGCTCTCGCTGGCCGACGGCGCGACGCCGGGCTGGCCGCGCGAGCGCGTCGAGGTGGCTCTGGCGGGTCTGGGCAACCTGCTTCACGGCCTCGCGCCGCTCTTCCTGATGTGCGACCCCCATGACCTCGGCCTCTCGGTCGAGGTCCGCTCCCCGCACACCGAGCGCCCGACGCTCTACCTCTTCGACATGACTCCCGGCGGCGTGGGCTTCTCGGAGCGGCTTTTCCGCTCGTCGGAAGCGCTCCTCGAGCGTGCGCGGGAGCACGTCGCCGCGTGCGACTGCGAGACCGGGTGCCCGTCGTGCGTGGGGCCGGCGTACGCCATCGGCCACGACGTGAAGGCGGCCGTCGCCGAGCTGATCGCATGACCCTCGCGCTCCGCGACCGGCTGGCGCGCGTCGCGGCCGCGCGCGCGGTCCTCCAAGGAGCGGAGGCGAGCGTCGGCATGCCGGCGCCCGGCGAGGTCGAGGGGAGGCCCGAGCCCGCGAGGGAGCGACGAGCCGGCGCTTTCGACCCCGAGCCCAGCATCAAGCGAGAGGCGAGGAGCGACCGAGGCACAGGGACGGGCCGACCCGAGGCAACGTCGCCGGGCGCCGGCTGGAACGTCGTCGAAGAGCGCTACGAGCTCAACGGCTTGGGGCTGGAGGTCGTCGGCCGATCCGACCCGGACCCACTCACCCTTGCGCACCTGGGCCTGCGCGGCGAGGCGCCGCGCCGCTGGGAGGACATCCTCTTCCTCGACACGGAGACCACGGGCCTCTCGGGAGGCACCGGAACGTACGTGTTCATGCTCGGGACGGCGCGCGTCTCCGCTGGCGAGGTCGTGCTCCGGCAGCACGTGCTCTCGGACCTCGGCGCGGAGCGGCGCTTCGTCGCGGCGATCCACCAGGAGATGGCCGCGTTCCGCGCTTGCGCGTCGTACAACGGCAAGTCGTTCGACCTGCCCATCCTGCGCACGCGCGTCGTGCTGGCGCTGCGCGCCGAGCTGTCCGTGGACGAGAGCCACCTCGACCTGCTCCACCCCGCGCGGCGGCTCTGGAAGGACCGCTTCGGCTCGACGACGCTCCGCCAGATCGAGGCGTCGGTACTGGACGAGCCGCGGACCGACGACATCCCCGGAGCGCTGATCCCGGAGCGCTACTTCGGCTACCTCCGCACGCGCGACGAACGGCTGCTGGAGCCGGTGCTTCGGCACAACGCGCAGGACGTCATCTCCCTGGTCCGGATCGCGGACCGCGTTGCCAGCGCGGTGATCCTGGCGCGAGGCGGGCGCGCGCCCGACCACGGCCCGGCCGCTCTGGCGCTCGCGCGGGTCTTCGAGCGCGAGGGCGAGACCACGGCGGCGTTCTGCTGCTACGAGAGCGCGTACGTCGATGGCGATCCGGTCACGCGGGTGCGGGCCTCGCTGCCCTTCGCCCGCGCGCTCGAGCGCCGGGGCGATCCCGACCGCGCGATCGCGATGCTCGAGACGCTGCTGGCCCTGGGTGCCGGCGCGCCGGGCTGGCGGAGGCAGGCCGAGGCGCGGCTGCGCAGACTGTTACGGGCGAGATGGCGACGAGACCTGCGACCCGCAAGCTGACGCGGCCGGACGCCACGCGTCACCATGCGCGCGACATGTACCTCGAAGACCTCCCGGCCGCCGCGCGCGCGGTCCGCCAGCGCCTGACGACCAGCCGCGCGCTCGTTCTGGCCGCCCTCGCGAAGTACGACGAGCGCGAGCCGGCGGTGCGGGCGTTCGCGTGGCTCGACCGGGACCGCGCGCTGCGCCTGGCGGACGAGAAGGACCGCGCGCTCGCGAGTGGATCCGAGCCCGGCCTCCTGCACGGCGTGCCGGTGGGCGTCAAGGACATCTACGACACGGCGGGCATCCCGACCGAGAACGGCACGCCCCTCGACCGCGGCCGGGTGCCGGACCGGAGCGCCGCCGCGGTCGAGGCGCTAGAGGCTGCGGGCGCGATCGTGATCGGGAAGACGGTCACGACGGAGCTGGCCTTCTTCCAGCCAGGTCCGACCACCAACCCCCACGATCGCTCGCGCACGCCCGGCGGGTCCTCGATGGGCTCCGCCGCCGCTGTCGCGGCCGGGATGATCCCGGCAGCGATCGGCAGCCAGACCAACGGGTCCGTCATCAGGCCCGCCGCGTTCTGCGGCGTCGTAGGGGTCAAGCCGACGTACGGCCGGATCCCTCTCGAAGGTGTCATGCCGTTCGCGCCGACGCTCGACCACGCCGGGACGTTCACCAGGACCGTCGAAGGGGCGGCACTACTCTGCGCCGCCATGGCGCGCGAGCCGCTCGATCGGTGGTGGGCTGGACCCGCCACCGCCCCGCCGCGCTTTGCGGCGATCCGCACCAGGGACTGGGAGCGCGCGAGTGAGGCGGCGCGGCAGCGCTTCCAGCTGACGATCGACGCGCTGGCCGCGGTCGGGCGCGCGATCGAGTGGCCCGCGCTTCCGAAGGGCATCGAAGGGGCCGTCCCCGTCCTCCGGACGATCATGGCCCGCGAGAGCGTCGGCACGATCGGCACGGCGATCCGGCGAGAGCCTTCGCTGGCGAGCGAGGTGGCGCGGGCGCTCGTTGCCGAGGGCGAGACGGTCGGCGACGCGACCTACCGGGAGGCACTCCTCGAGCGCGACCGGCTGGTGGCGACCTTCGCCGACTGGGCGGCGCCGTACGACGCGGTGCTGACCCTCCCCGCGACGGGCGAGGCGCCGACGCCGGAGACCACCGGCGACCCGGTCTTCTGCTCGCGCTGGACGCTCGTCGGCGCGCCCGCGGTGACCGTCCCGGCGGGGCGCGGCCCCTCGGGCCTGCCGCTGGGGCTGCAGCTAGTGACCGCCCCGGGCGACGACCGGCGGCTCTTCGCCGCGGCGGCCTGGGCCGAGGGCGTCATCGGCCGCTGGTGATGCCCGCGCTGAGGTCCGAAAGGGAAGCCCGCGCGACCGAGCGCTGACCCTCAGCGGAACTCCGCGTCGCCAGCGCGGCGCGAGCGCTCGTCCGCCGCCGCCAGCTCCAGCGCAAGATCGACGGCTTCCTTCGGAGTCGAGGCGTACCGAAGGACGCTGCGGCCGCCCTCGTCGAGGTGCACGCCCTTGTACGCGACCTCGCGCATGCGATCGGCCCAGCCTCCGGTGCCCTCGAGGATGACTGTCGGCTTGTCCTCGTACGCCACGGTCAGCTCGTTGAGCGTGCCGATGCCGCCGCTGATCATGATCACCGCGTCGGCAACGCGGACGTTCAGCGTGTTCCGCATGTAGCCCATCCCAGTTGTGATCGGTATGTCGACGTACCGGTTCGCCTCGCGCTTGTCGAAGCCGGGCAGGATCCCGATCGTCAGGCCACCGGCGCCCTTCGCGCCGCGGCTGACCGCCTCCATCACGCCGGATAACCCGCCGCTCACTACGGTCGCCCCGGCCTCCGCGATCAGGCGACCCACTTCCTCCGCTGCGGCGAGCGCCTCGGGCGAGACGGGATCGTTCGGGTCGCGGGCGCTCTTGCCAATGACCGTGATGAGGAGCGAGGGCGGCACCGTCGCGACACTAGATCATGGAGCGCTCCGCGCGACGCGCGTCGAGGTCCGCTAGCGACGCACCTCGAGCGGATCGACGATGCGGCCGTCCTGCTTCACTTCCCAGTGGACGTGGGCGCCCGTCGTGAGCCCGCTCATGCCGATGGCGGCGATGGGCTGACCGCGGGCGACACGCTGCCCGACGGTCACGTACGACAGCGACGTGTGGTAGTAGCAGCTCTCGAGGCCGGCGCTGTGCGTCACACACACGGCGCGGCCGCCGACCGGCACCCACCCCACGTGCGTCACCTCGCCCTCGTCGGCGGCGGCGATGATCGCGCCGAACGGGGCCGCGATGTCCACGCCGGTGTGGCTCCCCTGGAGGAACTGGGAGATGAAGCCGGAGACCGGCCGGACCAGGCGGCGGCCGTCGCCCGCGATCCGGGCCTCCCGGGCACGCGAGACGGGATCCGCGCGCTCCGCCGCCCGGACGAGGCGCGTGCCGCAGCGGTAGATCTCGAGGGCGGTCTCGTGGACCCCGGCCCGCGCGATCCCCGCGAAGTACCGCCCGTCGGGACTGAAGGCGCGGCCGCCGATCAGGTTCGGCAGCGTCGCCGTGGCGACCACGGCGCCGCCTTCCCAGACCGCGAACCGGTCGAACGCGGCGCCGGACGGGACCGTCGCGGTCACCCCGCCCATCAGCAGGCCCTTGCCGTCTGGGGTCCAGCCGTGGACCGCTCCGGGGAAGGCCGAGACCGGCGCCACGGTGCGCACTCCCCCAGGGCCGCGCAGCTCGACGTCGTGGTCCGAGCGCACCAGGAGGGTCTGGCCGGTGGGAGCCCACTCCGTGTAGGTCGTGCCGGCGGTCTCGAGCGGTGCGACGTGCCCGGTCGCGGTCTGCCCGATGTAGCGGTAGGCGCTGCCGTCCATGGAGTAGCGCGTGACGATGAAGAGCGCGCCGTCGCCGCTGAAGTAGGTGTCGTCCTTGGGGAACCGCGGCATGTGGTCCCAGCCGACGGTCGAGATGAGGCGATCGCCGCGCTCGGACCAGCCGCGGATCTGGTCCTGGAAGAAGTACACCAGCTCCTCACCCACCCAGCGGACGTCCGGAACGGTCGAGTCGATGACCGTGACCCTCTCCGTCCCCCTGTGGATGTAGAGGCGGCCGCCGCGCCAGAAGGCCAGGAGATCGCCCGAGGCCGACCAGCGCGCGCGGGCTCCGGCCCCGAGGTCTTCCGCCTTGCCGGTAGCGAGGTCCAGGACGGCGAGGAAGGGGTCCTCCTCGTACCCGGTGATGGTCCGCGCCGACGGCGAGGTGACGACCCGGGTGAGCGCGAGCTTCGATCCGCCCGGCGCCCAGCTCAGATCGACGACCTGATCGAGCCCGGCGACATCGACGCGCTGCACGCAGCTGAGCGGGTTCGAGGGCGTCGGCCCCCAGGCCTGCGCCTCCGCCGCATCGAGCCCTTCCGGCGACGGACCGTCCAGTGGCTCGCTTGACCGTGGTGCTGACGCACTGACGTTGAAGAACGACACCAGGAGGAGCACGCCGAGGAGGTGCGGGACCGTGGGACTGGTTCGCACGAGCACCTAATCGCCCGGGGCGATCGAGCGCACGGCGAGCGCGCGATCTCGACGCCCGACCGATCCCAGCCAAGGCCCCGCCTGCTCGCTTCGACCGAAGGGACGAACATGGGCGGAGATGGCGGAGATCGTCCCCTTCCAGGGGCTGCGGTACGACGAGAAGAAGGCCGGCGGACTCGCGGATCTCATCTGCCCGCCGTACGACGTGATCTCGGAGGCGGAGCGCGAGCGGCTCTACGAGCGGAGCCCGCACAACTTCGTCCGCCTCGAGTTCGGCAGGCCGGAGGCGGGCGACGACCCCGTGGACGACCGCTACTCGCGCGCGAAGGCGGCCCTCGAGCAGTGGACGGAGAAGGGCGTGCTCCGGCACGACACCACGCCCGCGTTCTACCTCTACGACCACCACTTCGAGCTCGGCGGCCAGCGCCTGCGGCGGCGCGGGTTCCTGGGGGCGCTGCGGCTGTACCAGTTCGGCCTCGGCATCGTGCGGCCTCACGAGCAGACGATCCCCAAGGACAAGAGCGACCGCCTGCGCCTCCTGCGCCTCACGCGCGTGAACACCAGCCCGATCTTCGGCCTGTACGAGGACGCCGAGGGGCGCATGGCCGGGATGCTCGAGGAGTGGACCAGCCGCGGGCCTGCCCGGGCCGTCGCTGAGGCGCGCACCGGCGCGGAGCGGCACGTGCTGTGGGCGCTGGACGAGCCCGCGCTCGCCGGCGAGCTCCAGGCGCAGCTCAAGGAAGCGCGCGTCTACCTCGCGGACGGGCACCACCGCTACGAGGTGGGGCTCGAGTACCTCCGCGAGGAGATGGAGGCGAAGACCATCGACTTCCCGGAGGACCCCGCGCACTTCGCCCTCGCGTACCTCTGCGCCCTGGACGACCCAGGACTGCGGATCCTGCCGACGCACCGCGTCGTCTCCGGCGCGCGCGCCGCCATCGACGAGGCGGTGGCCCGGTCCTTCGACGCGTCGCCGATCGACAAGGGCGCGCTCGCCGACACCCAGCCCGGGATCGTGCTGGTGCGCGACGGCACGTTCCAGCGCCTGGAGCCGCGCACCGGTGTGGACCTCTCGGCGGTCTCGGAAGCCTGGAGGTCGCTGCCGGTCGCGGTGGCGGAGGCGCTCCTCATCGACCCGGCGCGGAGCGGCGGGGCCGAGGTGCGCTACGAGCACGACACCGATCGCGCCATCGATGCCGCGGTGGGCGGGACCGACGCGGTGCTGCTCCGGCCGGTGGACGCCGAGACGCTGCAGCGGGTCGCGGACTCGTGGGAGAGGCTCCCGCCGAAGACGACCTACTTCTATCCGAAGGTGCCGGCCGGCCTGGTCGCGAGGCCGCTGGGCGTCTAGGTCCCCGAGCCCGGCGTCAGGTGCTCGCGCGGGGCTCAGCGGGCCAGGGCGGCCTCGATCTCGTCGAGGTGCTCGCCGCGGTGCGCGGCGCGCAAGGGGTTGACCAGGCTTTCCGGGTCCGTCGGCCAGGTGTGTGCCGCGAGGTCGGGCGGGAGCGCGGCGATCTTCGCGTCGATCTGCTCCGCGATCCGAAGTGCGAGGTCGGCGGCCGCGCGCGGATCGAGCGCATCGATCAGCGGACGCGTGGAGTCGTTGATCCAGTCCGGCGGGTGCGGCTCGATCTCGGCGGGGGTGAAGGCCAGGCCGCGCTCGAGCTTGTCCACCAGGTACAGCTGGCGGGCATCCCAGAAGGCGACGTGGCCGAGCACAGCCGCGACCGTCCAGCTCTCGTTGACCTTGCGCCGCAGGTCGTCATCGCTGAGGCGCTCGACGAGGGCGCGCAGCCGCTCGCGCTCGCGGGTGTTGTGCTCGTTGTAGGAGCGCTCCGTTTTCATGGGAACGGCTGAGAGGCTACCGCGACGGCGGAGAGGGAGGGATTCGAACCCTCGATAGGGAAAACTCCCTATAGCAGGTTAGCAACCTGCCGCACTAGGCCAACTATGCGACCTCTCCTGGGGGGTCATTGTACCGGCGGACCCCTCGAGGGAACAGGCGACTCTCGTAGCCGCGCGGCGGACGAGCGCATACCAGGATCAAGCGAGCGGTGCACCCGTTCCCCTCCTCCGCACCGCGACGACATGAGCGAGCGCGGCCAGCGCGATCTCCTCGGGCGTCTCGGCGCGCAGGTCGAGTCCCACCGGCGTGTGCACGCGCTCGAGCGAGCTGTCGCTGTGGCCGGCGGCGCGCAGCTCCCCGAGCAGGTGCCCCGTGTGGCGACGGCTGCCCATCATGCCGAGGTACGGCGCGGGGCTCGAGAGCAGCTTCCGCAGCGCGGGCTGGGAAGCCTCCTCGTCGTGACCGCAGATGACGACGTACGTCTCGCGGCCGGCGTCGAGATCATCGGTCGGCGCGGCGGTGCGTACCTGGAAGCCGACGGTGCGAGCGAGGACCTCGAGAGCACGCGCGACCGGACCGCCCCCGACGACGAGGACCTCCGCTTCGGCGCCGGCTCCGGGAACGGCGTCCTCCTGCCGCAGCGGCCGCACCTCTACAAGAATGCGCGAGCCGGCATCCCACTCGTACGCGCTCTCGAGGCGCGTCGCGCTCCCGAGCGCTCGCGCCGCATCGGCCGCCGCGGCGCGGTCGAACCCGTCGCAGCCGAGCGTGCCGAACGTCCGGCCGCCCTCGACGTAGGCGAAGGCCAGCCCCTCCCGCGAGGGCGGCTCACCCTCGATCCCGGTGACGGTCACGAGGACGGCGCGCTCCCCTCTTGCGAGGGCTTCCCGCGCCGCGACGAGCGGTTCCATCCGGATCGATCCTACGGCGCGTCGCGGAACACGTCCGCGAGGAATGCGCGGAGCGCCGCGCGCTGGCGGAGCGACCCCACCCAGAAGACGAGCAGGGTGCCGAGGACCGCCAGCCCTACGAGCACGAGCGTCGCGGGGGAGATGCCGAGACCCTCCGGCCGGCTCAGGATCCCGACCGCACCGACGGCGAAGAGCGCGAAGAAGACCACCATCAGCACGGCCGAGCGCCGGGTCAGAGAGATGCGCGCCTCCACGCGCGAGCCTCCCCGCACGGCCCGGATCCGGCCCTGCGCCCGCATCGCGTGCTGGCGGCGCTCCCAGACCGCGAACTCGTTCCCATGAACGACGCCGATCCACTCGTCGCTCACCTTGAGGATCCCTAGCGCGCGCTTCGGGCGCTGGTTCAGCCGCGAGCGCAGCCGGCTCGCGAGCGCCTCCGGCGCAACAGGGACTTCGATGACCAGATCCTCCGCGATCGCGAAGCGGGCACCCAGGGTCATCGCGGTGACGTTAACGGTTCGCGCTCGATGTGCAGGTCAAGCAGTGCGCGTGAGCGCAGTAGAAAGAGGAGAGGGCCCCGCCGAAGCGGAGCCCTCTCCCTTGATGCGCGAGCCTCGCGGGTCAGCCGATGAACTGCCGGAGCCACGGCTCCGCGAAGTACACGATGAACGCGACGGTCGTGATCCACATCGGCGTGGACACGTCCTTGCCCTTGCCCCCGATGGCCTTCAGCAGGGCGTAGGCGACGAAGCCGGCGCCGATGCCGTTGGTGATCGAGTACGTGAGCGGCATGACGAAGACGGTGAGGAGCACGGCGAAACCGGTCGCGAAGTCGATGTTCCCGAGCTTGTTCAGGTCCAGCACCGGCCGGAACATGAACCAGCCCACGAGCATGAGCGCGGGTGCCGTCGCCTGCGCCGGGACGATGCCGGCGATGGGCGCCAGGAAGATGGCGAGTAGGAACAGGAGCGACGTGACCAGGCTGGCGAGCCCCGTCCGGGCGCCCTCGGCCACGCCGGAGCCCGACTCGATGTACGTCGTGTTGCTGGAGGTGCCGAAGATCCCGCCGAACATCGCGCCGAGGGAGTCGATCCAGAAGACGCGGTCTACACGGTCGATCCGGCCGTCCGGCTTGAGCCACCCGCCCTCGGAAGCGACCGAGTACACGGTGCCGGCGGTGTCGAAGAAGTCGGAGAGCATGATGCTGAAGATGACCAGGAGGGCGGCCGCGAGACCGAGGGTCGCGAAGACGTCGATGTTGAGGCCCTGTCCGATGGTCGAGAAGTCGGGGGCCGCGACGAGGCTCTCGGGCATGACCGCGACACCCGGGAAGTCCCGGTACGTGGCGCCCGCGTTCGCCGCGTTCACGATGACCCCGACGATGGTCGCGCCGACGATCCCGAGCAGCAGGCTGCCCTTGACGCCGCGTGCGTAGAGCGCTCCGGTGATGAGCAGGCCGGCGAGCGTGACGATGACCGGAGCGCTCGCGAAGTTGCCGAGGCCGATCGGTGCCGACGGGTTGCCCGTCGCCACCGCCAGGCCGCCGTTGAAGACGCCGATGGCGAAGATGAACGCGCCGATGCCGGCGCCGATGCCCATCTTCAGCGAGAGCGGCACGGCGTCGAGGAGCAGCCGGCGGACGCCGATCGCCATGAGCACGGTGATGGCGACGCCCTCGAGGAAGATGACGCCCATGGCCGCCTGCCACGAGAGGCCGGCGCCCTGGACGAGCTGGAACGCGACGACCGCGTTGATGCCGAGGCCGGCCGCGCCGGCGTAGGGGTAGTTCGCCCAGAGGGCCATCGCGCCGGTGAAGAGCGCGGCGAGGAGCGCCGTCGCCGCGACGACCGCGGTGAACGGAACGCCCGCCTGGGACAGGATCACGGCGTTCACGACCAGGATGTAGGACATGACCAGGAACGTCGTGGCGCCGCCGCGGATCTCGGTGCCGATCGTGGAGCCGCGCTCGGTGACGCGGAAGTAGCGGTCGAGCGTGTTCACGCGGCCCACCGCCGTCTCGGTTCGTGCTGCCATGCGCTGGATCCCCTTCCCCATTGCTCACACCGGACCGCGAGCGAGAAGGAGCGGCTCAGAAGCCGAGGAAGCGAGCGGAGTCTAGGGCGCGGGGCGCCGGGGGGCGACTGGCCCTAGTGGAGGCGGTCGGAGGAGCCGCGAAGCGCCGAGTGCAGGGCGCCGTGCGCCGCGTAGTAGGCGACCAGCGCCTCCTTCAGCTCGCGCTCGAGGGCGGTGCGGTCGGCGACGGCCAGGCGAGTGACCTCGTCGTACACCTGCCGCGCGATCTGGTACTCCCAGCGCTTGTGGGCGCACTCCCGCTGGAGCGTCCGCAGCTCGGCCACGGGACCAGTGTGATGCAAGCGGGATGCCCGCCGGCCGTTACACGGGCCGGCTCAGGCCGGCGCCGCCAGCTTTCGCAGGTCCGGGAGCGTCTCGGCGACCTCGCCCGCCACCCGGACCGCGTCGGGCGTGAGCAGCATCACGATCTGCTCGGTGAAGCCCTGCTCCAGGCGGCGGCCCGACATCTCGACGAGCGCGCCGCGGTCCTTCCCGTCCCAGGGCATCTGGATGGAGCGGCGGATCGTGGCCGGGTCGCGACCGATCGCGGCGCAGGCCTCGTCCAGCTTCTCGCTGAGCTCGACGATCCGCTCCTTCGCCGCCGGATGGGACGGGGTCGGGACCGAACCCGCGCCGTTCCAGACGTCGGCGTGGCGTGCGGTCAGCCGCAGGAGCTGGTCTCCGCCCGCGCCGATCCAGATGGGCGGGTGCGGCTTCTGGACGGGCTTGGGGTTGCCGATCGCGTCGTTCAGTGCGTAGTAGCGGCCCGCGAACGTAGCGCGGTCCTCGGTCCAGAGCATCTTCAGCACGCGAAGGGACTCGCTCAGCCTGCCGACCCGGTGGTCGAGCCCGCCGACGTCGTACATCCGGTGCTCGACCTCCGCCCAGGCCGCGCCGATCCCGAACTCGAGGCGGCCGCCGGAGAGGTGGTCAACGGTGACGGCGATCTTCGCCAGCATCCAGGGCGGGCGGTAGGTGTTGCCCGTGACCATGCAGCCGATACGGACGCGCTTGGTGGCCACGGCCATCGCCGCCTGCAGCGACCAGCCCTCGAAGACCGGGCGGTCCGGGCCGCCCTCGCCGATCGCGGCGACGTGGTCGAAGCACCAGACGTGGTCGAGGCCGCTCTCGTCGGCGATACGCCAGACCTCGCGCAGCGCCTCGGCCGTGGTGTCCTGGCCCGCGAGCTTCACGCCGATGCGGAAGGGGTGCCCCACCGCGCCGACCGTAGCGGAGATCGATCAGTAGCACCGGACGGTCGACGCGGGGCGCGGGATCGAGCCGCCGCTCGGCGCGATGTCTGGACCGGCGTCAGCTCAACGTGAGCGCTCGCGGCCATCGCCAGATCGCGCAGGTCCTCGGGATCCGAGGTCAGGATCTCGTCGCCATCTTTGGCCAGGACGACAAGCGCGGCATCGATCACGTCGGCGCTGCCAGCTCTGCCCAGCAGGACGCCCGCCCTAAGGCCGAGATCTCGGTCGAGGGCACGGACGTCGAAGCCGGGTAGGAAGCTGGCGAGCCGCGCCTGGCGTCCGCGGCCGCCTCGCCAGACTTGTCCGACGACCCCTCCGTGGGTCACCGGGAAGCGGCCCCCGGATCGCTCCTTCTTGACCGCCGCGATGACGGTCCGGTCGCCGCGCTCCAGGGCGACCAGCGCGCCCGCGTCAAGGACCAGGCTCAGGCGGCACCCCGCCGGCGACCGCCCGCGGCCGTCCGCCGTTTCGGCGACGGGCGGATCACGATGGCCCTCGCTCGAAGCCGGCGTGTGGCTTCATCCATCTCTTCCTCGGTGATCACGCCGTGCTCCGCCTCGTACTCGCCGATGGCACGGTCGAGGGCCGCCAGACGGCGGTCGTTCTCCATCTGTCGGCGCAGCGCTTCGCTCACCCAGGCGCTGAGATTCTCGGCGCGCCCTTGCGATACCGCGACTCGGCCGGCCGCGAGCAGCCCGGGGTCGATCGTGACGGAGAGGCGCTTTTTCAGTGGCACACGTTGACCATACGATCATCCCACTATCGTGGCATCAGCGCCGGCGGTGCCAAGAGCCTCGCGGCGAAGACTTGATGCCAACTCTTAATGCGATCAGGTGCAAGCAGCTGCAACGCAAGTCACGAGATCAGGCCCGACCCCAGGAACTGGCGCGCAACGAGGTGCGCTGAGACGATCTCAGCCAAGCTCGCCTGCCATCATGCGCGCGGGCGCGAGGTCGCCGACCGAAGCGATGGAGAAGTCGGGGACGAAGCCGGCAGTCTCCTCGGTGGCGTAGTGGCCCTGTCTGACGTGCACCGTGACCAGTCGTTCGCCGAGCTGCGCCTTCATCAGCGCGAGCGTCGGCGCCTTGTCCTCGACCATCAAGTAGCGAGACGCAGGAAAGCGCCCAATGACCTCATCGACATGCCGTTCCTTGTGGTCGAAGACGAGCACGTCGCCGGCAACGGCGGCCGCGATACCCGATCGCTCGATCTTCGCCACCTGGTAGATCGGGTCGCCGTCCGAGAGCACCACCGGCCTGCCCGTCGCCCGGCAGTCGGCGATGACGCGTAGCGCTCCCGGATAGACGTAAGCGTCGAACGCGACCCCATTGATGAGTGCGTTCGCTCGGTGCGCGAGCGCCGGGTGCCTCGCCGCGAACCGACGCAGCGTCTCCGGATAGTCGACCACTCCGTCCTCGTCGATGCGCACCTGCTCATAGAGTCGCGCGAAGTCAGCGGCCGGACCGGCCCCGAGGTCATAGGCGAGGGAGGCCGCGAGATCTGCTTTCAGGCGATCGTTGTCGAGGAGCGTGTTGTCGACGTCGAAGAGGACCACTCTCTCCACCCGCCGACCCTATCGCACGGGGCGATCACGTCGGCGCTCAGCCTCGAGCGGCCTGTACAGTCACGGCGATGAAGTTCCGCGACCGGCGCGAAGCTGGCGAACGCCTAACGGAGGCTCTGGCCCCCTTCCGCGACGACCATCCGGCGATCGTCGGGCTTCTCAGCGGAGGACTCGTTGTGGCCGCCGAAGTGGCCCGGGAGATGGATGCTCCTCTGGACATCGCCGTCGCCCGCGCACTCACCGCGTCCGCGCGTCACGACGTGGTCATCGGCGCCGCGGCTCCCGGCGGGATCAGAGTGGTGGACGAGGTCATGGTCCGCGCGCTACGACCGGGCGACGACCTCGACACCCTGGCCCAGCGGGCGTCGGAGGAGGCGGAGCAGGAAGAGCGCCGCCTTAGAGGGGATCGGCCCGCGGTCGAGCTGGAGGGTCGCACCGCGATACTCGTGGCCGAGGGCGTGATCGATGGCCTGGTCGCGCGTGCCGCGTTGGGTGAGCTGCGTCTGCGGCAGCCGCGGCGGCTCCTATTCGCCGTCCCCGTGGCCAAAGCCGCCGTGGTCGACGCCTTCGATCAGGAGGCGGATGACGTCGTGATCCTGGAGGTCGTGCCCGGCATCACCTCGCTGTCAGTGTGGTACGAGGACTTCTCGGACGTGAGCGACGAGGTCGCTCACCAGATCTTGGTCGACCACCGTACGAACGGTGGCCTGCCTTCGCAGCCGACCGCCTAGGCCGGATCGCCAAGACCGCCGTCAATGGACGGCCTGCGAGTGCAGGCGCGCGATAGGCCTCGCGTGATCGCCTACCAGAGGGCCACGGGATGAGGGTGGCGGTGGGAGCGCAGCCCGCGGTCTTTCGTGATGAGCCGCCAACCATTCTCGATCGCCGTCGCGTAGATCAGCCGATCGGCTGGATCCCCCGGGAACGACGATGGCAGGGCGACCGCCGTTGCCGCGATCGCCGGCGTTACGGGGATCGAGTGGATCTGGGCTGCCAGCTGCCGAAGCCAGTATGTGATCGGGATCGTCACGACGATCCGCTCATGTCGAGCAAGCCAGGCGAGCTCGAACCACGAGATGTCGGCGACCGCGAGCTCATCCGCCCCGCTGATGGCCCTGCTGGCGGCGGCGCTGATCCGAGCGGGCTCGGCCGACCACCAGTGGACGACGTGGCTGTCGAGTACGACCGTGCTTATGGCAGGTCCCAGCTCGCTCCGGTGGCGAACAGATCCTCTTCCTTGTCAGCAGTCATAGCGACACCGACGAGGGCCCCCTTGAGAGCGTGCGGCCCGGTAGCCGGCACTAGCCTCGCGACCACGCGGCCGTGCTTGGTTATCTCGACCTCCTGGCCGGCGGAAACGTCGTCGAGCAGGGAGAGGATCTTCGCCTTGGCGGCCGAAGCGGTCATTTTAATGGTCATGCAGTCATTCTACGTTAAGTGACGCCCGACGGACGGCTCGTGGCCGAGCCGCCCTCCCTCAGGATCTCGGTCCCGCCGAGGGCGGACTCGATCTGCTTTCGATGCGCGCGGATGTGCCTGACGCCCGGCGCCCGCAAGAACGGCTGAAGCTCATCGGGCAGCGCCGTCCCGGACGCGATCTGTTCAGGCGTCAATCGCTCGACGGCACGGATCATCTCGGCGTGAACGTACGCCAGACGGCCCAGCGCGTCCTCGACCGGACGATCCCTCCAGTCGCGGAAGTTCTCGTCGTTGAGCTCATCCGTCGGCGTCTCGATCCCCGCCCAGATGTCCCAGTCCGGCGTGTCAGGGAGCTGGCCACGCTCGCTGACCTTCTCGGCGACCCGGGTCGCGACCCACTGCCAGAGCGCGAGATGTGCGGGGATGTCCCTTACCCGCCAGCCCTGGCCCTCGCCGAAGACAGGAAGGTCGAGCTGCGATGCTGAAAGCGACCGGAACAGCGCCTCGATCGCGCGGCACTCTTCGCCCATGAGGTCGATCGCCCGGCGCTTGTTCTCTTCACTAACGTCACGGTTCCCTTCGGCGCCTGGCTCGCCTAACTCGCTTGCTCTGGCCCTCTCCAGTTAAGAGCGGGCCTTCCGCGTCATTTCTAGACTGCGGAGGGGGTGGGATTCGAACCCACGGAGGCCTTGCGGCCTCAGCGGTTTTCAAGGCGTCACCGGATGAGTCCGCAGCGTCCCGATGCGACCCAACATTGGGAGACTCGGCCCGATCCGTACCGCTGGGTCGGGGTCCGTTCCGTGCAACTGGGGTACTCGCAGGGGTCAGGATCATCGCGCAACTCCGGGGACAGGGTCCGGAGTC
Source organism: Candidatus Limnocylindria bacterium (assembly GCA_050692015.1). Classification (GTDB taxonomy): domain Bacteria; phylum Chloroflexota; class Limnocylindria; order P2-11E; family P2-11E; genus GWC2-70-10. Next base: position 2,207 of record JBOGTE010000002.1, on the reverse strand, counting down.
GCGCGGGCCGCTCAAGCCGCCCTCTCGGGCTTCAGAAGGTCAAGCACTGCTCTGCCAAACGATGTCATTCGCTCCACGCCGCGAATCGCGTACTCGTCGATCGGCGTCCCCGCGATCGACGGCGGCAGGACCTCGACGATCTCAAGGCGGCCTTCTAGCTCCGCAAGCCTCAGGACAAACATCAGCTGCCCGGCACCTCGAGGGGGATGCACCAGGTCGTCCCGTGCCTGAATCGCGTCATCAATCCACTCTGCCTTCGCGGCCAAAATGACATCAGAGATCGCGGACGCCACCTCTTCTCGGCCTTTGACAGTGTTCCTCTTCAAGACGTTGAGTACCTTGCCGCCATAGACGGCGCCCTGCCGGTGAAATCCGTCGAGCGAAGGCGTTACCACATCCTCACTCCTGTACATCTGTGAGATGAGATCCAGCAGGGCCTTGAGGCTTGAGAAGAAGGCCTCGATGGTGAGGTGAAGTTCGGGCACCTGAGCGAAGTACGTGGCCCGCGTCCAATCCCACTGACCCACTCGCCATTGCTGCTCAAGGGAGCGCGCGTATCCGTCGGTCAGCACTTGGCGGTTTGCGCATAGTTCGCCGATTCGCACGGCGGAATGCCTGAGAACTGTCAACTCGCTGGCGCAGGATGACACGATGTCTTTGGTCGGAGCGGGCCATTCGTTTGGATTAAAGAGGTCGGAGACGAACGACTCGGCGACGAAGATCACGGTCAAGTCTCGAGGTTCGTCCATCCGACGAGTATCAAGCGAACGGGCCGTGGCCTGACGACCGAGGCTGGTGATCATCGCTCCGCTCCGGGCACCGCATCGAAGGCCGCGGCGGCCTCGCGCTGCATCGTCGGGCTGACGCCAGCACCGGGTAGGTGGTGAGGCGTTCGCTGCCGGCGAGCAACGCGGCTCAGGAGCCGTACTCGCCTTGCGAGTAATCGTGGGAGGCGGTGAGGTCAGCGATCAGCCGCGCCTTGAGCTGGGCTATGTCGCCGGGGAACGCAACCAACCCGGCACGCGTGCAGCCCCAAACGTCGTCACCCGAAGGCATCCACTTCCATGCCTCGTATCTCGCCGGCTTCTCCCACGCCGAGCTGGGTTGGCGCGCGAACCGCGCGAATAACTCCCAGCTCCGCATCTCACCCTGCGTGTTCTCCAGCTGCTTGCGCGCAGAGTCGCCCGGGTCGTTCCACTGCAGCCAGTTCCTTCGGCCTGCCTTCCAGCAGCAATAGCCGGTCTGCGGCGTTGCTCGACCGAAGAGCGTGCTCAGGTCTGCCGGCAAGCTGGCGAGCAGAGCATCAACCTCGGCCGGGCTCTTCGCTCTAGAAGCCAAGTCGCGCCACCCCGGCCACTTGCTCCTCGTACGCAGCGATGCGCGCCGGGTCCATTGGCGGGGTCTGTTTCGGCCCAGGTCGCATGAGGTAGCCGTAGTTCCAGATCTCGACCACCTTGCCCGGGATCTTGATGAGCCCGAGCTCGGTCAGCATGCGCAGAGCCTTGGCGGTGGCCGAGCCCATCGCGGCGATGACCGGCGGCCTCCCTTGGGCCAGCTCCCAGGCCAAGACCGGCGCCCACAGCTTGAAGAGCTGTTGCCGCTGCTCGTGATCACGGTCCGCGTACTGGATATGCGACTTCGCGAGGACCGTCATGTAGCAGTGCCAGCCGCCCGGGCCATCGGCAGGGCGATCCTTGAAGCCTGCCTTCGCCAGCGCTTCCCGGAACACCTTGTCTCCGGGGCTCACGGCCCACTGGCTCTCGACGGTGAAGAGCCCGTCGCCGTTGGGATCCGCGCGGTTCACACGCCAGGCGCTGGCCGCCTCAGAGACGAACCAGACTTTCGCGCGGGAATCGCCCAGCCAGCCCGTTAGCCAGGGATGCTCCTTACGGTGGTCGGGAAGCTCCGGGTGACTCTTGAAGCCGGCGTCGATGCGCGCGGCCAACTCATCCCCGTAAGCCTGCAGGTCAGTGAGCGTCGTGACCATCGAGTGCCTGGATTCTCTCATTCGGCGTCGACCCAGCGCATGACGGTAGCGAGCAGGTGGTCGTGATCGCCGGCGGTCGCCTCCCGCGTTAACGCGTCGATCTCGTCGCGGCTTGCGCCTGCCGCCTTGAGCGCTCGGCGTGTGCGGCCGAGGATCGCGAAGGCGTTGCCGTCCTCGCCGACGAGGGGCACGTGAGCGGCGGCGTAGCGCGGGACGTGCG
>JBOGTE010000001.1:0-52092 GCA_050692015.1 Candidatus Limnocylindria bacterium | reverse complement strand
TGGGTCGCCGGATCGCGCCGCTTCATCTGGGAGGAGACGGAACGCCGCGCTTCGCCCTACGACTCCTCCACGAAGGTGAACCCGCCTCTCCGCACCGAGGCGGACGTGCGCGCGCTCTGGGCCGGCCTGGCCGACGGCACGGTTGACGCCATCGCGACCGACCACGCCCCGCACGCGTCGGTCCGGAAGGACGTGGAGTACGCCGAGGCGGCGTTCGGCATCAGCGGCCTCGAGACCGCGCTCGCCGTGCTGCTCATGGCGGTAGAGGCCGGGATGGGTGACCTCGCCACCGTGGTCCGAGCGCTGACGGGCGGCCCGGCGCGCGTTCTGGGCCAACGCGCGGGGGCGTCGGACCTCGTGGTCGTGGACCCCGCGCTCGAGTGGGAGGTCAGGCCGGAGGTACTGGTCTCGAAGGGCAAGAACACGCCGCTCCTGGGCCTCCGGCTGCGGGGCAGGGTGGTGATGGCGGTCGTGGAGGGGGAGACGCGTTACCTGGACGAGGCGCTGCGGCGGCGAGGCCGGCCGCAGCCCGAGCGGGTGGCCTGAGCGTGCCGAAGCGGTCGCGGGCCGCCGAGCGCGCGCTGCTCCGGGAGCGCCAGATGCATCTTTATGCGGGTAGCACGTATAGTTATGCACCTATGAACAGGGCCGCGGTGCTGGGCCTCGAGGACGGCTCGACCTGGTGGGGCGAGGCCTTCGGCGACGCCTCGGCCGCCGCCGGCGAGGTCGTGTTCAACACCGCGATGACCGGGTACCAGGAGGTCTGCTCCGACGCCTCCTACAACGGCCAGATCGTCGTCATGACCTACCCGCTGATCGGCAACTACGGGACCTTTGACCTCTCCGCCGAGTCGCGCCGGCCGTGGGTGGAGGCGCTGGTCGTGCGCCAGCTGCAGACCACCGAGCGCGGCATGGCCGACCTCGATGCTTACCTGCGAGCGCACGGCGTCCCGGGCCTCTCGGGGATCGACACGCGCGCCCTGGTCCGGCGCCTGCGGTCCGCCGGCACCCTGCGCGCCGCGATCGTCCAGGTCCCGCCGCACCTCGCGGGCAGCGACGAAGTGGGCCAGGAGGCGGTGTCGAAGGCGCGCACCTCGCCGCCCCTCGCGCAGAGGCCGCTGGTCCGCGAGGCCGGCGGCGAGGCGCGCCAGGCGGGCTCCGGGGTGAAGGTGGCCGTGATCGACACCGGGATCAAGGAGAACCAGGTCCGCGAGCTGGTGCGGCGCGGCGCCTGCGTGAAGGTCTTCCCGGCGGCCTCGAGCGCGCGCGACGTGCTCTCGTGGGCGCCCGAGGGCATCGTGATCACGAACGGCCCGGGCGACCCGGCGGCCATCCCGCAGGTGAGCGCCTCCGTGAAGATCCTGCTCGATGCTGCGCTGCAGCGAGGGTCTACAAGACCTTTGCCGATCCTGGGCATCTGCCTCGGCCACCAGCTCCTGGGCCGCGCCATCGGCGCCTCCACCTCTCGCCTGCGGTTCGGCCACCACGGCAGCAACCACCCGGTGCAGGACACGGCGACCGGGCGCGTGGTGATCACCAGCCAGAACCACGAGTTCCAGGTGGACGAGGGCACGATCCCCGAGGCGAGCGGCTTCTTCGTCTCGAGCCGGAACCTGAACGACGGGTCGGTGGAGGGCCTGCGGCACCGCACGCTGCCGATCCGCACGTACCAGTACCACCCCGAGGGCGCGCCGGGTCCGCACGACAACGAGTACGTCTTCGACGAGTTCATCTCGGCCGTTCGAGAGGCTCACTTATGACGGCGCGCCGCGGTACCCGACGGGGCGAACCGGCGCCACGCTTTCGGGACGACGCGCCGCGGGTCCTGCCGCGGCTCGAGGGCGGCGCGCTCCGGGTTTGGCCTCCCCGCCTGATGGCTTTGGTCGTTGCCACCTTGCGCTGGCGGGGCCCCTCCACTCCCCGTCGCACGCCATCCCTGCTCGCCGCGTCACCCGCGGCGCGTCTCGAAGAGGATGCCGGATGAAGGTGCTCCTGATCGGCTCGGGGCCGATCCTCATCGGGCAGGCGGCCGAGTTCGACTACGCGGGGACCCAGGCCTGCCGGGCGCTGCGCGAGGAGGGCGTCGAGACGGTCCTGGTGAACTCGAACCCGGCGACGATCATGACCGACCCCGGCGTCGCCGACGTCACGTACATCGAGCCGCTGGTGCCGGAGGTGCTGGAGCGGATCATCGCCAAGGAGCGGCCGGCCGCGATCCTGCCGACGCTCGGCGGACAGACGGGACTCAACCTCGCGGTGGCGCTCCATGACGGCGGCGTGCTGGATCGGTACGGCGTGCGGATGCTGGGCACCCCCATCGCGTCCATCAAGCAGGCCGAGGACCGGGAGGCGTTCAAGCAGCTGCTGGTCTCGATCGGCGAGCCCGTGCCTGAGTCGGTGACCGCGGACAGCGTCGAGGCGGCGCTGGCGCTCGCGGAACGCATCGGCTACCCGCTGGTGATCCGTCCGGCCTACACCCTCGGCGGCACCGGCGGCGGCTTCGCGCGAGACGGCGACGAGATGGTGGCCCGCGTGCGGTTCGGGATCGCGGCGTCGCCCATAGGCCAGGTCCTCGTGGAGCGCAGCCTCACCGGCTGGAAGGAGATCGAGTACGAGGTCATGCGCGACGGCGCGGACACCTGCATCACCGTCTGCAACATGGAGAACATCGACCCGATGGGCATCCACACCGGCGATTCCATCGTGGTCGCGCCGTCGCAGACCCTGTCCGACAAGGAGTACCAGCAGCTGCGCTCCGCGTCGCTGCGCATCATCCGCGCGCTCGGGATCGAGGGCGGCTGCAACGTGCAGTTCGCGCTGCACCCGGACCGCACCCCCGCCGACCACGCCGACGGTCGCGTCCCCTACTACGTCATCGAGGTCAACCCGCGCGTCTCGCGGTCCTCGGCGCTGGCGTCGAAGGCCACGGGGTACCCGATCGCGCGGGTCGCGGCCAAGATCGCCGTGGGCCGCCGGCTGCACGAGATCGCGAACGCCGTGACGCGGCGCACGACCGCGGCGTTCGAGCCCACCCTCGACTACGTCGTGGTCAAGATCCCGCGCTGGCCGTTCGACAAGTTCCCCGGCGCGGACCGGCGCGTCGGCACGCAGATGAAGGCGACGGGCGAGGTCATGGCCATCGACCGGACCTTCGAGGCGGCGATGCTCAAGGCGCTGCGGTCCCTGGAGCTGAAGGGGCGCGGCCTCCTGTGGGAGGACCCCGAGTGGCAGGGTCTGCAGGACCCGAGCGACTTCGTGGTCCGGCTGCTCCAGTCGCCGCCCACGGACGAGCGCCTCTGGCGCATGTTCGGGGCGTTGCGCCGCGGCGCCGAGGTCGAGCGCGTCCACTCGGCGACGGGGATCGACCGCTGGTTCCTGGAGCGCCTCCGGAGCGTCGTCCGGTTCGCCGACACCGAGCTGCGGTCCGCGAACCCCACCCCGGCGCTCCTGGGGCGCGCCAAGCGTCTGGGCTACTCGGACGCCGACATCGGCACGCTCACGGGGATCGCCCCCGCGGACGTGCGCAGCCTGCGCGAGCAGTGGGGGATCGTGCCCGTCTACAAGATGGTGGACACCTGCGCCGCGGAGTTCGAGGCGGTCACGCCTTACTTCTACTCGACATACGAGCGGGAGAACGAGGCCGCGCCGCTGCCCGGTCCCAAGGCGATCGTGCTCGGGTCCGGACCCATCCGCATCGGACAGGGCATCGAGTTCGACTGCTGCTGCGTCCAGGCCGCGGGGTCGCTCGCGGCGTCTCGGGTGGCCTCGATCATGATCAATAGCAACCCCGAGACCGTCTCCACGGACTTCGACGCCTCGTCGCGCCTGTACTTCGAGCCGCTCGACGAGGAGTCGGTGGCGGAGGTGATCCGCAACGAACGGGGCTCCGCCGCCCTAGGCGGGGGGCAAGCCCCCCGCCAACCCCCCACGATCGCCGACCCCCCGAACGTGCCCGTTTTCGTCCAGTTCGGCGGGCAGACCGCGCTCAACCTGGCGGACCGCATCGAGGCGACGGGCGGGCGCATCGCCGGGACGACGGCCGACGCCATCGGGTTGGCCGAGGACCGCCGCCGCTTCCACGAGCTCGCGGACGCGCTCGGCATCCCGCAGCCGCCCGGAGGCACCGCCAACTCCCAGGCCGAGGCGCTGGCCATCGCGGAGCGCGTCGGCTTCCCGGTCCTGGTGCGCCCGTCGTTCGTCCTGGGCGGGCGGGGCATGGAGATCGCCTACGCGCGCGAGGACCTGGAGGGCTACTTCGCCACGGCGCTGGAGGCGGGCACCGGCCGCGTGCTCGTGGACAAGTACGTGCGCGGCCGCGAGGTCGAGGTCGATGCCGTCTCGGACGGTACCGACACGCTCGTCGCGGGGATCATGGAGCACATCGAGCGGGCCGGCGTGCACTCGGGCGACTCGTACGCCGTCTACCCGGCGCAGGAGCTGCTGCCCGAGGAGCGGCGCGGGATCGTGGCGCTGACGCGCCGGGTCGCCGAGGCGCTGCCGGTGAAGGGCCTGCTCAACATCCAGTTCATAGTCGAGGAGGGCCGGGTCTGGGTGCTCGAGGTGAACCCGCGCGCCAGCCGCACCGTGCCCTTCCTGACGAAGGTGACGGGCGTGCCGCTGGTGCGCCTCGCGGTCGCGATCGGACTCGGATCGACGCTGGCGGCGGAGGGCTACGCGCGCGACGACGGCATCTGGCCGGTGGGCGACCTCGTGGCGGTCAAGGCCCCGGTCTTCTCGATGGCCAAGCTGCTGGACGTCGATACCTACCTCGGCCCCGAGATGAAGAGCACCGGCGAGGTCATGGGCATCGACCGCTCGTTCCCGCCCGCGATCTGGAAGGCGCTCGTCGGCGCGGGCATGGCCCCGCCGCCCAGCGGGACGGTCCTCGTCACCGTCGCCGACAAGGACAAGCCCGAGGCGGCGACGATCATCGAGGGCCTGCGCTGGCTGGGATACGAGATCGCGGCGACCAGCGGGACGGCGCGCCTGGCCCGCTCGCTGGGCGTCGAGGTCACCGAGGTCCCGAAGCTGGCGGACGGCGACCAGACCATCCTCCGCTTGATCCGCTCCGGCGGGTGCGCGGCGGTGATCAACACCCCGACGCTGGGGCGGACCGTGGACCGCGACGGCTTCCTCATCCGCCGCGCCGCCGTCGAGTCGCGCGTCCCGTGCCTCACGTCGCTCGACACCGCGCTGGCCGTGGTCACGGCGCTCCGGGCGAGCGCCCTCGTGTACGACGTCGCTCCGCTCGCCGCGTACCGCGCCGCGACCACGACCGGGACCGCGGAGCCGGTCGCCGCGGGCGCGGACCCTCTGGTCCCGGACCCGCTGCTCGCGGGTCAGCTGCCAACGTGATCCTCGAGAGCGGCCGCGTCGTATCCAGCGAGCGCATCGCCGACCTGGGCACCGTCGTCGTCGTGTCGGCCCCCGGGATCGCCGCTCGCGCCCATGCCGGCCAGTTCGTGCACGTGCGGCCGGGTGAGCGCTTCGACCCGCTGCTGCGGCGGCCCTACTCCTTCAACGGCATCGACCGCCGGGCGGGCGAGATCGAGCTCATCGTGAAGCCGCTCGGCGCCGGCGGAGAGTGGATCGCCCAGCGCCGCCCGGGCGACGCGCTCGACCTGCTCGGCCCGCTGGGGACGGCCTTCGTGATCCGCCGGAGCGCGGCCAACCTGCTGCTGGTAGCGGGCGGCACGGGCATCGCGCCGATGAAGGTACTGGCCGAGGAGGAGTCCGCGAAGCGGAACGTGACGCTGATCATGGGCGGGCGGTCCATCCACTACCTCTGGCCGGCGCACCGGCTCCCCGCGGCGGTCGAGTACGTCACGACGACGGAGGACGGTTCCTTCGGGATCCACGGGCGCGTGACCGCGGCGCTGCCCGAGTACCTGGCCTGGGCCGACCAGCTCTGTGCCTGTGGGCCGTGGCCGATGCTCGCGGCGATCGGCCGCCTGCGGGACGAAGCCGCGCGCGCGACCTCGCTCACGCCCGGCAAGGACCTCCTGATGGACGCGCAGATCGCCGTGGAGCAGCACATGGGCTGCGCCATGGGCGTGTGCCGCGCCTGCGTGATCGTCACCGACGCCGGCAACGCGCGGGTCTGCCGCGAGGGACCGGTCTTCGCGCTCGGCGACGTCCGCTTCGAGGGCGGCGAACCCGCCACGGTGGGCGTCTAGTGCCCTGGCGAAGGCCGCGCAAGCGTGTCGAGCGGCCGGTGGACGTGAGCCGCAGTGTCGAGGAGTCGCTGGAGCGCGCGTCCGAGGGCGAAGAGGAGGAGGACCTGACGGAGCTGGCCGACATCGACGGTGCAAGCATCGCGGAGGCCGCCACGGGGGAGCCGGACGAGACACGGACGCCATCCGAGCTCGCGATGAAGCTGAGCGCGGCCGTCGCCGGCGCGGAGCTTCCCGCGATCTCGGAAGCGCCCGTCGCGCCCCGCGCTCGCACGACCCGTGCCACCGCCAGGGAGGAGCGCACCGAGGGCCAGCCGGAGCCCGCGTTCGTGCCGCCCGAGGCGGGCGTGGACCTGGAGGTCGAAGCCGCGCGCGGGCTTCGGCTCCGGAACCCCGTCATGACCGCGTCCGGCACGTTCGGCCAGGGCACCGAGTACGCCGAGGTCATCGACGTCGCCCGCCTCGGGGCGATCGTCAACAAGGGCACGACGCCGCGCGGCCGGCCCGGCAACCCGCAGTACCGGATCGCCGAAACGCCCTCGGGGATCCTCAACTCCATCGGCCTCGAGAACCCGGGCGCCGCAGGCGTGGCCAAGAAGTACGGGAAGGCCTGGGCGGCGCTCGGCGTGCCGCTGATCGTGAACGTCGCCGGATACACCGTGGACGACTACGTCTTCGTGGTCCGCGAGCTGGAGGGAACGCCCGGCGTGGTCGCGTACGAGCTGAACGTCTCGTGCCCGAACGTGGAGGGCGGGACGCTCTTCGGCTGCGACCCGGCGCTCGCGGCCGAGGTCACGCGAGCCGTTAAGGCCGAGACCGGCAAGCCGGTGATCGTGAAGCTCACTCCGAACGCGCCGGACGTCGTCGCCGTGGCTCTGGCCTGCGAGGAGGCCGGCGCCGACGGCCTGACCGCCATCAACACCGTCCTGGGCATGAAGATCGACACGAAGAAGCGGCGGCCGGTCCTGGGCACCGGCAGCGGCGGCCTGTCCGGGCCGGCGATCCGGCCCATCGCGGTCCACATCACGTATCAGGTCTGCCGCGCGGTCTCCATTCCGGTCATCGGAGCTGGCGGCGTGACCAGCGCCGAGGACGCGCTCGAGTTCCTGATGGCCGGCGCGTCCGCGGTCCAGGTCGGGACCGCGACCTTTGCCGACCCCCTCGCGCCGATCAAGGTCGTGGAGGGTCTCGCGGAGTACGTCCGGTCTAACGGCCTGGCCTCGATCCGCGAGATCGTCGGCGCGGCGCTTCCTGCGCGCGAAGCTCCGCCGCCGGCGGAGACAGAGTATCGCGACTGACTCGCTCGCGATCTATCCTCGCCAGCGTGAGCACCGAACACAGGCAAAGTCGTGACGATCACCGCCGTGTGGGTCTCACATACATCGATGGCGTCGTGACGGGGCCGACCGGGGAGCGGGCGTCGCTGGAGCTCCTGATCGACACAGGCGCTCAGTACTCGCTCCTGCCGTACGAGGTGTGGCAGGCGCTGCATCTCGAGCCGACCCGTGTTCGCGGGTTCCATCTTGCTGACGGAACCAGGATCGAGCGGTCCATCTCCGAGTGTCTGATCGAGCTTCCGGAGATCGATGGCGAGCGACCGCGCGGCCACTCACCCGTGATCCTCGGTCAACCCGGGGACGTCGCCCTCCTTGGCCTCGTGACCCTCGAGAACCTGGGCCTTGTGTTCAACCCATTCGATAGATCGCTCCGGCTGATGCTCGAGGCCCCGCTCATGCGTCTGACCGCTTAGAGCTAGGGAAGAGGCGCGCCCGTCCGGTACCAGCGCGCGATGAGAGCGCGCTCCTCTTCGGTCATCCCGGTCTGGTTCCCGAGGGGCATGGCCCGGCTCACCACGACCTGCTGGTAGATCAGCTGCGCGGTCGCGCGGATGCGCGCCGAGCCCTCGAGCGAGAGGCCCTTGGGCGGCGCGGTGAAGGCGACGTTCGTGGGCCGCTCGGCGTGGCACGAGACGCAGCGCGCGGTGAAGACCTCGCGGACGGCGGTGACCTCATCAGGCGTGAGCGGCTCCGCCGAGACAGTGGCGGGCGCGGCGACGAGCGCGACCACGAGGACGATCCCGGCCGCCCCCCAGAGGAGCGGCCACTCGGTGCGGCCCTGGTGCCGAACGTTGAGGAAGTGCTGGACCGTCGCGCCCGCGGCCATGAGCGCGAGGAGCAGCGCCGCGCCGAACGGGTGTCCGTAGGTGAACGGGAAGTGCTGCGAGATCATCGCGAAGATCACGGGCAGGGTGAGGTAGTTGTTGTGGACCGAGCGCTGCTTGCCGCGGAGGCCGTAGCGCGCGTCCGGCTCGCGTCCCGCCTGCGTTGCGGCGACGAGCTCGCGCTGGCCCGGGATGATCGTGAACAGGACGTTCGCCGCCATCCAGGTCCCGAGCGCGGACCCGGCTTGGATGTACGCGGCTCGCGCGCTGAACAGCTGCGTCGAGACCCAGACGACGGCGACGACCAACGCGATGACCGCGACGGCGAGCACGAGCGGCCGGTCTTCGAGGACGCGCGAGGCCAGGTCGTACGCGAGCCAGCCGACACCGAGGATGGCCACGCTGGCGGCGACCGCGGCCCAGGGCTCGAGGGCCATTACTTGCTGATCGATGAGGAAACGTGCGGGATCGACGTAATAGAGGAGGACCAAGAGGCCGAACCCCGAGAGCCAGGTGATGTAGGCCTCCCACCTGAACCACCGCAGCGACCCGGGCAGCCGCGCCGGCGCGACGCGGAACTTCTCTATGCGGTAGAAGCCGCCGCCGTGGATCTCCCAGGCCTCGCCATCGACGCCGCGCGCGGTGTCGCGCTCGTCCTCGGCGTCGCGCAGGGACTGGTCGAGCGCGATGAAGTAGAACGACGCGCCCACCCAGGCGATCGCCGCGGCGATGTGCAGCCACCGCACGACGAGGTGCAGCCAGTCGAGGGCGTACGCGCTCTGGACGGGATCCATCGCCTAGGAGCGCCCCAGGCGATCGCGCGCGATCGCGAGGAGCTCGCCCGTTCCGGTGAGCAGCTCGTCCTCGCGCGATCTGGTCAGCCGGTCGCGAAGCACGGGGACGATCTCGGCCCGGCTGCGGCCGGCGACGAACACCACGAAGCGGAACCCGAAGCGGCGCTCGTACTCCTCGTTGAGGCGCGCCAGCTCCGCCGCGACCGCGGTGTCCTCCGCGCCCTGCTCCCGCTGCGAGGCCTCCGAGAGCGCGCCCGGGTCCGCGCCGATCCGCGGGTGAGCGTCGAGGACGGCGATGCGCTCGCCCACGGTCATGTCGTCGAGGACGGCGCGAGCCCGCTCGATCGCGGCATCGACCGACGGGAACGGCGCTTCGCGGGCCAGCTGCTCCGCGAGCGCGGGCGCCCGCTCCAGCGCTCGGATCAGCTCTTCACGCTCGATCAACTCCCGCGGTAGGAGACGCACCCGTAGCGCGAGACGAGCAGCGGGACGTGATAGTGGCCCGCGGCCCCCAGCTCGACGTCCAGTGCGACCCGGCGGAAGAACGGGCCCTCGTCGCCGCTGAAGTACGCGCCGACCTCGAAGACGATGCGGTGCGTCCCCTCGGCGAGCGCGCCGGTCGCGAGCTCCTTGACCCGGCCGTCCGCGTCGGTCGTGCCCGAGCCGAGGAGGTCGTCGCCGCGGTACACCGACACGGCGACGCCGGCCGCGGGGCGGCCTGTCCCGGTGTCGAGAACGTGGGTCGAGAGAGATGGCCCCGCCATGAGCGCCGGTATCGTACGCGCGGCATGACGACGCTTCGCATCGCCGCCGGCCCCTACGTGTTCAGCGCGCGGCTCGAGGTCGCCGCTGCGCCGAAGACGTGTGCCGCGGTCCGCCGGCTGCTGCCGATGCGCACCAAGCTGATCCACGCCCGCTGGAGCGGGGAGGCGATGTGGGTACCGATGGGCGATACGAGGCTCGAGCTCCCGTACGAGGACCACACCAGCCACCCGGCGCCCGGCCAGCTCCTTCTGTATCCCGGCGGCGTCTCGGAGATGGAGATCCTGGTCCCCTACGGAGCGGCGCTGTTCGCGAGCAAGGTCGGCCAGCTCGCGGGGAACCACTTCGCGACGATCTCCGAAGGGCTGCAAGACCTGGCGGAGCTGGGCCGTATGACCCTGTGGCAGGGCGCGCAGGATCTGCTGATAGAGGAGGCCTGAGGCGCCGCACGATCTCGCGATCCGCGGCGGGCGCGTCGTGATCGGATCCGACGTGGTCGCGCGGGACATCCTCGTCGAGAGCGGCCGCGTAGATGTGATCGTCGAGCCGGGGCAGGGTCGCGCGAACGACGAGGTGGACGCACGCGGACTGCTGGTGCTCCCGGGAGCGGTGGACGCGCACGCCCACTTCAACGAGCCGGGCCGCGCGGAGTGGGAGGGCTGGGCGGCGGGCACGCGCGGCGCCGCGCTCGGCGGGATCACGACCGTCGCCGACATGCCGCTCAACTCGGTCCCGCCCACGCTCGACGGAGCGTCGTTCGACGCCAAGCGCGAGGCGGCCGCCGCTTCGGCCGTGGTCGATCACGCGCTGTGGGGCGGTCTCGTCCCCGGCGCCGACGCCGGCAAGCTCCGTGAGCTCCGGATGCGCGGCGCGGTGGGGCTCAAGGCGTTCATGACGGAGAGCGGCATCGAGGAGTTCCCGCACCTCCCCGACGCCGAGCTGCGGAGCGCCCTCGCTCTCGCGGCCAACGCCGGCTTGGCCGTCGCGGTGCACTGCGAGGACGACGCGCTGACCCGCGAGGGCGCCGAGCGGGCCCGTGCCGAGGGCGCGTCCGGCGCCGCCGGGTGGCTGGGATCCCGGCCGCCGGAGGCGGAGGCGGCCGCCATCGACCGGCTCGCCGACGCCGCGCTCGCGGTGGGCGCCCGCGTACACGTCGTCCACGCCAGCGGACGCGCGGCGGTCTCCGCGGTGCGCCGCGCGAAGGCCCGTGCCGTGTGGCTCACGGCCGAGACGTGTCCCCACTACCTGGCGTTCACCAGCGAGGACGTGGAGAGGAAGGGCGCATCGCTGAAGTGCGCGCCGCCGATACGCACGGCCGCGGACCGGGCCGAGCTCTGGCGCGCGCTCGGTGACGGCGCACTGGACCTGGTGGCATCGGACCACTCACCGTGTCCGGCGAACATGAAGCAGGGCGAGCTGGTCGCCGCCTGGGGCGGCGTCGCCGGGATCCAGTCTTTCCTACCGGTGCTCCTCACCGAGGGCCTGCGGGCGAAGCGCCTCCGGTTGCCCGCGCTGGTGCGGCTCGTCGCCGAGGCACCCGCGCGCCTCTTGGGCCTCTTCCCGCGCAAGGGATCGATCCGCCCGCACTCCGACGCCGACCTCGTGCTCGTCGATCCGGACCGCGAGTGGACGCTCGAGGAGACGGCCGTGCAGGCGCGCAGCGCGGTCAGCCCGTACGCCGGCCGTCGCTTCACCGGAGCCGTCGTCCGCACCATCGTCCGGGGCGTCACCGTTCAGTTGGAAGGTGAGATCGTCGCGGCGGCCGGGCACGGGAAGCTGGTGACGCCCTGAGTCTCGTCGTACGCGGCGGGACGCTCATCCCGATGGACCACGGGCCGCGCACCCTGCGCGGCGACCTGCTGATCCGGGGCCGGCAGATCGTCGGAGTGGGGAAGGTCGCGGCACCGGCGGACGCCGAGGTGATCGACGCCTCCGGCTGCTACGTCACCCCCGGCCTGGTGCAGACGCACGTCCACCTGGTCCAGACGCTCTTCCGAGGTCTGGCCGAGGACCTCTCGCTGCTGGACTGGCTGCGCACGCGGGTCTGGCCGCTCGAGGCGGCGCACGACGAGGCGTCCATCCGAGCGAGCGCGCGCGCCGGCATCCTGGAGCTTCTCCTCACCGGGACGACGACGATCCTGGACATGGGGACGTCGCATCTCGGCGACGCGGTCGCGGAGGAGATCGCGGCTAGCGGGATCCGCGCCCGGTTCGGCCAGGCGATGATGGACACGGGCGAGGGCGTCCCGCCGGATCTGCTCGAGACCACGCGCGGCTCCCTCGACGCCGCGACCGCGCTCATCAAGCGCTGGCACGGCCACGACGCCGGGCGGATCGGGTACGCCTACGCCCCGCGCTTCGCTCTCTCCTGCACGCGGGAGCTGCTCGAGGCTGTCTCGGCGCTCTCGCGCATGGGCTCGCACCTGGTCCACACGCACACGAACGAGAACGCGAGCGAGCGCGAGTTGATCGAGAAGGCGACCGGCCGCGCGCCGGCCCAGTACCTCATCGAGGTCGGTGTGGCATCCGAGCGGGCGGTGCTCGCGCACGCCGTGCACCTCGACCCCGAGGAGGTGAAGGCGCTCCGCTCGGTCGGCGCCTCGGTGACGCACTGCCCGTCCTCGAACCTGAAGCTGGGCAGCGGCGTCGCCGACGTGGTCGGTCTCCGGGAGGCCGGCATCACCGTCGGGATCGGGGCCGACGGCGCGGCGTGCAACAACCGGCTCGACGCCTTCGAGGAGATGCGGCTCGCCGCGCTCCTGGCGCGCGAGCGCAGGGGACCCGGAGCGCTCACCGCCTGGGACGTGCTCGGGATGGCAACGGCGGAGGGCGCGAAGGCGCTTCACCTGGGTGCCGAGATCGGATCGCTGTCCGTGGACAAGCGCGCCGACGTGGTCGTGCTGGACGCCGAGCGCCTGGCGCCGGGCGGCGACGAGGCGACGCGGATCGTGTTCGGCGGCGGCTCGCGCGCCGTCCGCGACGTGATCGTCGATGGGCAGGTGCTCGTCCGGGACGGCGTCCCCGCGCGCTTCGATCCCTCCGCGGTCCGCGCCGCGGCGATGGAGGCGGTGCAGGCGCTCGTCTCGCGCGCAGGTCTGGGGTGACCGGCCCCTAAACTCGCACCACCTTGCACGTCGAGATAGCGCGGCGCCTCGACGACGCGCTGGCGTTCCTCGCGTCCCGGCCTGACGCGGAGCCCCTCTGCGGCGGCACCGACCTCCTGGTCGAGATCAACTTCGGCCGCCGCCGGCCGGTCGCGGTGGTGGCCATCGACCGCCTCGAGGAGCTCCGCGGCATCGAGCGCAACGGCCGCGTCCGGATGGGCGCCGGCGTCACCTACACGCGGATCCTCGAGGAGGACGCGGGCTCGGCGGCGCTGCGCGAGGCGGCGCGCACGGTCGGCTCCCCGCAGATCCGCAACGCCGGCACGCTCGGCGGGAACCTGGGCATGTGCTCGCCCGCGGGCGACACGCTGCCGGTGCTCGCGGCGCTCGACGCCGTCGTGGTGCTGCGGTCGGCCTCCGGCGAGCGGCGCGTGCCCTTCACCGAGTACATGACGGGACCGAAGAAGAGCGTGCGCCGGCAGGACGAGCTCGTCGTCGCCGCCGAGTGGGCGGAAGCGGGTCCGAGCCAGACCTTCATGAAGGCCGGCACGCGGAACGCGATGGTCATCTCGATCGCCAGCCTGGCGCTCGTGATCGACCGCGCACGCCGCCGCGTCGGCGCGGGGCTCGGGTCGTGCGGCCCGACGATCATCCGGGCCACCGAGGGCGAGGCGTTCGCCGGCGGCGTGTTCGACGAGGGCGGCTGGGACGGGCGGACCGCGCCCTCGGAGGCGACCTGCGCCGAGTTCGGCCGCCTCGTGGCGGCGGCGGCTCGGCCCATCGACGACGTGCGCGGCACCGCCGCGTACCGCCGCCACGTCCTTTCGGTGATGGCTTCCCGAGCGCTCGCGCGAGTCTCGAAGCTGTGACCACTCGCACCATCGAGCTTCGCTTGAATGGCCAGAGACGATCGGCCGAGGTCGCCACCCACGAGTCGCTCCTCACGGCGCTCCGCGAGCGCTTCGGCCTCGCCGGCAGCAAGAACGCCTGCGAGCAGGGCGAGTGCGGCTCCTGTTCCGTGGTCATGGATGGCGAGCTCGTCTGCTCCTGCCTGGTGCTGGCCGCGGCCGCGGACGGCCGGACCGTCGTGAGCGTGGAGGGGCTCGCCGGCGAGGGCGAGATGCATCCGGTCCAGCGCGCTTACGTCGAGGCGGGGGCGGTCCAGTGCGGCTTCTGCACCCCTGGCCTGATCGTCGCGACCGAGGCGCTCCTGCGGGAGAACCCGGAGCCGAGCGAGGCCGAGGTGCGGGAGGCGCTGGCCGGCAACATCTGCCGCTGCACCGGCTACGGCCGGATCATCGACGCGGTCCAGCGCGCCGCAAAAGCCGTGTACCGGTGAGCCGTCCCGTTCCAAGCCTCACGCTCGCGCCGCCGCGGCCGGGCGCGCGCCTCAAGGTCCGCGGCGTGGTGGGCGAGTCCGCCGAGCGCCCGGACGCCGTGGCCAAGGTCAAGGGCGAGTTCGCCTACGCGAGCGACCTCCGCCACGAGGGCATGCTCGCCGGCCACACGCTGCGCAGCCCTCACGCCTACGCGCGCATCCGGTCGATCGACGTGACGAGAGCCGAGAAGATGGAGGGCGTCCGCGCCGTCATGACCGCCAAGGACCTGCCGACGCGCGCGCTCTTCGGGCTGATGAAGCGCGACCAGCCGGTGCTCGCGGACGACGTGGTGCGCTACGTCGGCGAGCCCGTCGCTCTGGTGGCGGCGGACGACATCGAGCAGGCGAAGGCCGCGGCCCTCGCGATCGCCGTGGACTACGAGCCGATGACCCCGGTCACGGACCCGGTCGCGGCCCTGCAGAGGGGCGCGCCGAAGCTGCACCCCGACGGGAACGTCATCGAGAGCGTCCGCGTCGCGCACGGCGACGTGAGCGCCGCGGCCGAGGTCGTGGTCAGCGGCGAGTACGAGGTCGGGATGCAGGACCAGGCCGCGCTCGGACCCGAGGCCGGGCTGGCCGTACCCGGCGACGACGGCGGCGTGACGCTGCACATCGCGACGCAGTGGCTGCACGAGGACCTCTCGCAGATCGCGCCGTGCCTGGGCCTGCCGGAGGCGAAGGTGCGCCTGGTGCTGGCCGGAGTCGGCGGGGCGTTCGGCGCGCGCGAGGACGTCTCGCTGCAGATCCACTGCTGCCTGCTGGCGCTCCGCACGCAGCGGCCCGTCCGCATGACCTACGGGCGCGAGGAGTCCTTCTACGGGCACGTGCACCGCCATCCCGCGCGCATGTGGTACGAGCACGGCGCCACGAGGGAGGGCCGCTTGGTGTACGTCCGGGCAACGCTGGTGCTGGACGGTGGGGCCTATGCCTCCTCGAGCGGCGCCGTGATCGCGAACGCGGCGTGCTTCGGCGCCGGCCCCTACCGCGTTCCGAACGCGCTCATAGAAGGAGTGGTCGCTTACACCAACGGCCCGCCCAACGGTGCCATGCGCGGCTTCGGCGCGGTGCAGTCCTGCTTCGCCTACGAGGCGCAGATGGACCGCCTGGCCGCGGCGTGCGGGATCACGCCCGTGGCCGTCCGCGTCCAGAACGGACTGCGCGAGGGCGACCCGATCGCCACCGGGCAGCCCATGCGGGGCTCCGCGCCGGTCGCCGAGATCGTGCGGCGCTGCGCCGAGCTCCCGGCCCTCGCTCCGGAGATCCCCAGCGACCGGCTCCTGCTGCCGGGCGGGACGGGGAACCTCACGCACGGCGAGGGCGTGGTACGCGGGACGGGCTTCGCGGCGGGCATGAAGAACGTCTGCTACTCGCACGGGTTCGACGACTTCGCGACCGCGCGCGTGCGCCTTGAACGCGACCCCGCCGGGGTCGTGGCGCGCGTGCACACCGCGTCCGCCGAGGTCGGCCAGGGCGTCGTCACGGTGATGCTCCAGGTCGCGCGCACCGAGCTGGGCATCGAGCGCGTCGAGCTCGAGACACCGGACACGACCGTCGGCTCGGCCGGCTCGAGCTCCGCGTCGAGGCAGACGTGGATGACGGGCGGCGCGGTCCAGGCCGCCTGCCGCGAGGTGATCTCCGAGGTCCGGCGCCGCGCCGCGGCGCGCGGCCGGTCCCTTCCGGAGGACGACCGCGAGCTGCTCGCGGATCCGGACACCGCGTGGCGCGTCGTGGACGTTCCGATCGAGCGGACCGTCACCTACCGCCACCGCGACACCGACCCGCGCGACAAGGACGCCGGGCAGTCGGACGGCCACGTCGCCTTCCTCTTCGCGGCACACCGCGCGACCGTGGACGTGGACCTGGGCACGGGCCTCGTGCGCGTGGTCCAGGTCGCGACGGCGCAGGACGTGGGCAAGGCCGTCAATCCGCTCGCGGTCGTCGGCCAGATCGAGGGCGGCATCGCCCAGGGCCTCGGGCTCGCGGTGATGGAGGAGATCCAGCTGAAGGACGGGCGCGTGCGCAACGCCTCCTTCACCGACTACCTGCTGCCGACGATCCTGGATATGCCGCCGGTCGTGGCCGACGTGATCGAGCACCCGCACCCCGACGCGCCCTACGGCGCGAAGGGGGTGGGCGAGCCTCCCACGATCTCGAGCACGCCGGCCATCGTGGCCGCCATCCGGGCCGCCACCGGCAAGCCGCTGAACAGGGTGCCCGTGCGTCCCGACGACATCGTCTTCGGCGCGGAGTCGCTCTCCGGCTGGAAGGTCGTCCCGGGCGACGACCCCGTGAAGGCGGTCCGAGCTTGACGCTCCCGCTGGCGACCCTGCGCGCCGCGCCGAAGGTTTTGCTCCACGATCACCTGGACGGCGGGCTCCGGCCGGCGACGATCGTCGAGCTGGCGCGCGACCTCCGATACGAGGGGCTGCCGACCCTGGACCCGGCGGAGCTCGCGCGGTGGTGCCACCAGGCCGCCACCGCGGGAGGCTCGCTGGCGCTCTACCTCCGCCCGTTCGAGCACACCATCGCCGTCATGCAGACCGCCGAGGGCATCGAGCGTGTGGCGTTCGAGTGCGGCGAGGACCTGGCGCGCGACGGCGTCGTGTACGCCGAGGTGCGCTACGCGCCGGTGTTCCACACCCGGCGCGGGTTGAACCTGGAGCAGGTCGTGGAATCCGTGGCCAGAGGGTTCGCCCGGGCGGAGCGCGAGCACGGCGTCGTGCTCCGGCAGCTCGTCGCGGCCATGCGCGACCGCACCGACTCGCTGGAGATGGCGGAGCTGGCCGTCTCCTTCCGGGACCGCGGAGTGGTCGGGTTCGACATCGCCGGCGAGGAGGCGGGGCACCCGCCCAAGGCGCACCTCGACGCGTTCCAGCACTGCCGGAGGGAGAACTTCTCCATCACCATCCACGCCGGCGAGGCCTTCGGCCCGCCGTCCATCTGGCAGGCCCTCCAGTACTGCGGCGCGCACCGCATCGGCCACGGGGTCCGGCTGGTCGAGGACATGGCGATCTCAGAGGGAACGGTCATCAAGCTCGGCCAGCTCTCGACCTACGTACGCGACAAGCGCATCCCGCTGGAGCTCTGTCCGACGAGCAACGTGGACACGGGGGCGGTGCCGTCGCTCGCCGAGCACCCCATCCGCCACTTCATCGCCCAGCACTTCCGCGTGACGGTCAACACCGACAACCGGCTCATGTCGGACATCACGCTCTCCGAGGAGCTCCGCCGTCTCTCGGCGACGCTCGGCCTCACGCTCGCGGACGTCGAGCGCCTCAGCATCAACGCCATGAAGTCCGCCTTCGTCGGCTACGACGAGCGCGTCGCGCTCATCTACGGGCGCATCAAGCCGGGCTTCGCCAAGCTGCGAGGCGAGCCGGCGCTGGCGGCCTCGCTGCCGCCCACGGCCTAGATCCGAACCTAGGGCGGCGATCCTAAGTACCCTCTAGTACATGTCCAGCGGGACCCGGCGCTTCATCATCCGGCGCCTCGTTCAGGCGATCCCGACGATGTTCGGGATCATCACGCTGACCTTCCTCATCTCCCGGCTCGCCCCCGGCGACCCCATCCGCCTCGTCACCTTCGGGCTCGACCTGACCGGCGCGGAGATCGAGGAGATCCGCAGCCGCTACGGCCTGGACCGGCCGCTGCACGAGCAGTACGTCCGCTACATGTGGGACACCCTGCGGCTCGACTTCGGCTTCTCGATCATCTACCCGGGCCAGACCCCCACGTCCATGCTCCTGGCCCGCTTGCCCAACACGCTCATGCTCGCGGCCACCGCGCTCATGTGGCAGCTGCTCATCGGCGTTCCGCTCGGCATCATCGCGGCTCTCAACCGCGGCAAGGTGATCGACCAGACCATCAGGTTCGCCGCGACCATCGGCCACGCGGTGCCGGACTTCTGGATGGGCCTCATCTTCATCATCGTCTTCGCCGTGACGCTGGGGTGGATGCCGAGCCAGGGCGTCCTGACCATCGGCAGGGACCAGTGGGACATCGCCGACCGCGTGAAGCACATCATCATGCCGTCGCTGGTGCTCGCCTTTACCGGGATCGCGCTCTACGCGCGCCTCCTGCGTACGGAGATGCTCGAGGTCCTCCGCCAGGACTACGTGCGGACGGCGCAGTCGAAGGGGCTCGCCGAGAAGATCGTTGTCACGCGCCACGCGTTGCGCAACGCGCTCATCCCGGTGGTGACGTCGCTGGGCGGCATCCTGGCCGGCCTGGTCTCGGGTGCGCTCATCATCGAGCAGGTCTTCACCTGGCCCGGCCTGGGCCAGTTCACCTACCAGGCGGCTATCGCCAAGGACTACCCCGTGGTGCAGGCCGGGGTGATCATCTCGAGCTCGCTCCTGGTGATCAGCTACATCCTGCGCGACATCACCTACGCGTTCATCGACCCGCGCATCGCGCACCGCTAGGGCGCCGCGCCCTACCTCTTCCTTGTCGTCTCCAGGAAGCGCTTCGCGTTAGCGACCGCCTCCTCGCGCTTGCCGGCCTCGATCAGGTCGGGGCGGATCAGCGGCGCGCCGATGCCGTAGCCGGCGGCGCCGGCCTCCTCGTAGGCGGGGATCTCGTCGAGCGCGATGTTGCCCGTCGGCACGAGAGGCAGATGCGGGATCGCGCGACGCACGTTCGCGATGTAGGCGGGTCCGCCCAGGCTCTGGATGGGGAAGATCTTGATGGCGTCGGCGCCGAGCTCGGCGGCCTGCACGATCTCGGTCGGGGTGAAGGTGCCCGGCATGCTCATGGCGTCGCGGGAGCGCGCCGCCCGGATCATGTCGGGGACGAGGATGGGGCTGACGAGGAACCGGGCGCCGGCCAAGAGGGCGTCCTCGGCCTGGCGTCCGCTCAGGACCGTGCCGGCTCCGACGGTGGCGCCCCGCGCGGCCAGGTCCTCGTCGGTCGAGAGGCGCTCGATGAGCTCGAAGGCGTCGGGCACGGTGAGCGTGATCTCGATGAGCCGCAGGCCGGCCTCGGCGAGGACGCGCGCGGCGAGGGCGGCGACGTCGGCGCTGCCCACGCGGACGACGGCGACCAGCCGGTCCTCGCCGAAGACTCGGATGAGGTCCCGGCGGGTCGCGCGGGCCGGGCTCGCGAGGGTCACGGGCCGTTCCGCCAGGTCATGCGCATCATCCTCGCATGAGCCCATCCCGGGGTCGCTCGGCGGCCGGCGCCGGCGAGCTGCAGCAGCTCCACCGCGCGGCGCTGGCCATCGGCGGCGACCTCGACCTCGACCGAACGCTGGGGCGGATCCTGCGCACCGCTGCGCGCCTGGTGGGCGCGCGGTACGGAGCCCTCGGCATCCGCGACGAGCGCGGCGGCTTCGGCACCTTCATCCACGTCGGCATCCCGCGCCGGCGGGCCGACCTGATCGGCGAGCTGCCGCGCCTCCACGGCCTGCTGGGCACCATCCTCCGCGAGGGGAAGGCCGTGCGCCTGGCCGACATCCGGGATCACCCGGATTTCTCCTACTACCCGGCCCATCATCCCGACCTGCGCGAGTTCCTCGGGGTGCCCATCACGCACCGGGGCGAGGTCCTGGGCGAGCTCTACCTGTCCGGAACGGCGGCCGGGCGGTTCACCGCGGCCGACCAGGACATGGTCGAGATGCTCGCCGCGCACGCGGGGCTCGCCATAGCCACGGCCCGGCTGGCCACCCGCGAGCGCGAGCTCGCGGCTCTTCGGGAGCGGGACCGCATCGCACGCGAGATCCAGGAGGCCGTCTCGCGCGCGCTCGTCGGCATGGTGGCGGGAGCGCGCGCCGCCGGCATGCGCCAGCTGTCCGCGCGCGAGCTCGACGTGCTGCGCCTGATGGCCGACGGCCGCTCCAACAAGGAGATCGCGAGCGACCTCGGGCTCTCGGAGAAGACCGTCAAGTCGCACGTCTCCAGCGTGCTGGGCAAGCTGGGGGTCGCCGACCGCACGCAGGCGGCCGTCCTCGCGGTCCGGAGCGGCCTGGTCGGGTAGGACTCCGCCGAACGACGGAGGCCGGGTGCCCGATGTGCGGTGTGTCCGGTCCAGGGACCATCGAGCCATGCCCGAAGACGTCGTGGTGATCACGGGGGCCTCGCGCGGGCTCGGCCGCGCGACCGCCCTGGAGCTCGCGCGACGCGGTGCCGCGCTCTTGATCTGCGCGCGCGCGAGCGAGGACCTGACCAGGACGGAAGCGGCGCTGCGCGCGCTAGGCGCGGAGGTCGCCGCGGTCGCGGCGGACCTGCGCTCCCCTCGCGACATCGAGAGGATCGCCGCGCGTGCCTTCGACCGCTTCGGTCACGTGGACGCCCTTCTCAACAACGCCTCGGAGCTCGGCCCGACGCCGCTCCCGTTCCTCGTGGACTACCCGCCCGCCGCGTTCGACGACGTCGTCCAGGTCGATCTCGTCGCGCCTTTCCGGCTCACCCGGGCACTGATCGGGGACATGATCCGGCGAGGAAGCGGCAGGGTCGTGAACATCAGCTCGGACGTCGCGGTCACGGGCTACGCCGGCTGGGGCGCGTACGCCGCCTCGAAGGCCGCTCTCGACTCGCTCACCAGGACGTGGGCCGCCGAGCTCGAGGGCACCGGGGTCCGTGTGTGGTCCGTCGATCCGGGCGACATGGACACCGCGATGCACCGGGCCGCCCTGCCCGAGGACGACCCCGCCGCCCTGCTCCATCCCGCGACGGTGGCGCCGGTCCTGGCCGACCTGCTGACCGGGCGCATCGACCCTCCGAACGGTGCCCGGCTCCGTGCGCCCGACCTCCTCGCCCAGCGCTCGGACCCTGGGGCTCTCGCGGGGCAGCGGTCGTGACGAGCGTCCTTCCGGCCCTGCCGCCGGAGCTTCGGGCTCGGGTACCCGCGGAGGTGCGGGGGATCCGCCGCGACCGGGTCCGCCTCATGGTCGTGGACCGCGCGAAGCGGGCGGTGGAGCACGCGCGCTTCGACCAGATCGAGCGCTGGCTCCGGCCGGGCGACCTGCTCGTCGTGAACACGAGCCGGACCCTTCCGGCGGCGGTCCCCGCGGGGCGCGCCGACGGGACGTTCGTCCAGCTGCGTCCCTGCGTGCGCCGTCCCCTCGGAGGCGGCGCGGAGGAGTGGGACGCCCTCTCGGTCCAGACGCAGCCACCGCACCAGAACGTCGCGCTGACCGCGGGCGAACGGCTCGCTCTCGGCGGTGCGCGCGCCAGGGTCTTGGGCCGGCGCGACGACATCCCCTACCTCTGGCGCCTGCGCGTCGAGGCGGACGGCGTGGCCCTCCTGGCGGACCTGGGCGAGCCGATCCGGTACTCGTACGTCCCCGAGCGCGTGGAGGCGGACCTCTACCAGACCGTCTATGCGGCGCGGCCCGGGTCCGCCGAGCCGCCCTCGGCCGGGCGCCCGTTCACGTGGGAGCTGCTGCAGCGGCTACGCGCTCAGGGCGTCGGGCTGGCGGAGGTCATCCTCCACACGGGCCTCAGCTCGTTCCAGGACGACGGCTTCGACGTGGAGCACCGCATGTTCGAGGAGTGGTACGAGGTGCCCGACGCGACCGTCGCCGCGGTGCGGGAGACGCGGCTCGCGCGCGGTGGCGACCCGCAGGGCCCGCGGGTGCTCGCCGTCGGTACCACTGTCGTCCGGGCCCTCGAGACCGCCGCGCAGACCGGCGAGCTCCGTGCCGGTCGCGGCTGGACGGATCTGGTGATCAGGCCCGGCCGGCGGATGCGCGTGACCGACGCGCTCCTCACCGGATTCCACGAGCCGCAGGCGAGCCACTTCGACCTGCTCCTGGCGTTCGTAGACGAGCCCCTGCTCGCGCGCGCGTACTCCGAGGCCGTGATGCAGCGCTATCTATGGCACGAATTCGGTGACGCGACACTGATCGTCTGAGCCTGTCCACGTCGTGGACGGCCGGGCGCGGCAGGTGGACACTTCAAGGCATGGCCGAAGGGCGCATCTGGATGGGAGTCACGCAGGTCAAGGGCGTCGTCACCGGTCCGACCGGTGTCCAGACGGAACTCGAGCTCCTTGTGGACAGCGGTGCGAACTACTCGCTGCTGCCCACGGATGTCTGGCGGCGACTGGCCTTGGTGCCAACTCGGACAGAGCGCTTCGCGCTGGCGGACGGAACCGTCATCCAGCGGAAGATGTCCGAGTGCCGGATCGCACTGCCGTCGATGGGCGAGACCGCGACTCCTGTCATCCTGGGAGAACCCGGCGACGTCGCACTGCTCGGGACGGTCACGCTGGAGGAGCTCGGCCTCGTGTTGAACCCGCTCGATCGGACCGTCCGGAAGATGAAGATGCTGCTTCTGCGGGTCGGCTAGCTGACGGACCCGGTCCGGTGCCGACGACTCAGCGCTGGACCAACAGCACCCGAGCGGGCGAGCCGGTCCCACCCTCGATCTTGAGCGGACCGCAGAAGAGGTCGTAGTCGCCGGGCTCCACCGCGTGGAGATCCAGCCCTTCCACGATGACCACGTTCGCTTGCAGCAGCGCGACGTGGACCGGGTGCCCGATCTTGCCGGAGCCGAACGGCTCGACCGACAGGTAGTCCACGCCGACCAGCGTCACGCCCGCGCGGACGAGCCAGTGCGCCGCGGTCTCATCCAGCGCGATGAAGCCCTCATCGAAGGCGGCATCGCCTCGCGCCCAGCGCTCGCTGTTCCGGGTCCGGAAGAGGACGCGCTCCGTTCCGGCGGGGATCCCCGCGCCGTCCAGCCACTGCCCGGAGACGTGGTCCTCTTCGCCGTACCCGACCACGAGGCACGGCCCCACCAGCGGCTCGAGCGGCAGCCGATCGATCGTGGCACCGCCCTCGAGGAAGTGCACGGGCGGGTCCACGTGCGTGCCGGTGTGGTCGCCGAACCGGACGAGCGAGACGTTCGAGCTGTCGCCGCGGGCGATGCGCTTGAGCGGCTCGATCCGCGGGCCGTCCTCGCCCGGCCAGGTCGGCATGCCCGGGCGGAGCGTGAGGGTGACGTCGTGCACGCGCATGGAGATCCTTCGGAGCATAGGTACTACGTACTCGCCCGTCGTCGCCCTGATTCGCGAGCAAGGTCGGTCAGGGACTCCTCGGACTGGTCGGCATACTTGCCGTGATGCGCCCAGAGGAGGTAGAGGAGCGCTTCCGCGCCGCGGGAGCGTTCCAGGAAGGCCACTTCGAGCTCGCCTCGGGCCGGCACTCGCCGAGGTACCTCGAGAAGTTCCAGGTCCTGCAGTGGCCTGCAAAGACCCAGGAGCTCTGCGCGGCGATCGTGGAGCGGGTCCGCGGGCTGGGCGTCGAGACAGTGGCCGGGCCGACCACCGGCGGGATCATCCTGGCGCACGAGGTGGCGCGGCAGCTCGGCGCCCGCGCCGTCTACGCCGAGCGCGCCGAGACCGGCAGCGGGCGCGTGCTCCGCCGCGGCTTCCGCCTCGGCCCCGGCGAGCGCGTTCTGGTCGTGGACGACATCATGTCCACGGGCGGGTCCGTCGAGGAGACGATCGCCGCGGTGCGGTACGCGGGCGGGCAGGTCGCGGCGGTGGCGGTCCTCGTAGACCGCTCGGGCGGAGCGGCGGTCGGGTCAGAGGTCCCACACTTCGCTTTGTGGGAGGTCGCGATGGAGACTTACGAGCCGGCCTCGTGTCCCCAGTGCGCGGCGGGCGTTCCGCTCCAGAGGCCTGGCACGACACCTGCGCCCGCGACCGCAGGCGCCGCCGGAGGCGCCGGGAAGAAGGCGACGCCGTGAGAGACCTGCTTGGCGCGATAAGGACCCTGGCGTGGGCCGCGTTCATCGGCGCGCTCTACCAGGAGCTGCGCAAGCCTCCGGCCGAGCGGACCTGGCACGGCCGCGTGGCGGGGGTGATCCCCTACGACTTCCGCCTGCCTACCGTCGAGCGCTTCCGCAGCGCGTACTGGGACCCGGAGAGCGACACCGTGTTCAGCGACAAGGTGTTCGGCGTCGGCTGGGCCGTGAACATCCCGGTGGCCGCGCGGAAGTTGAGCGAGACGATCCGCCAGTACGCCGAAGCCAGCCGGCCGATGCGCGAGGAGATCTCGCGACGCGTGCCGCAGGCGAGCCGCAGGGGCGACGGCGGCGGGCCGGGTTCGGCCGCGTAGAGCCGGCCGCCGGGCCGGGTTCGTCGTGACTATCCTCGACCGGCCGTGACCAAGATCGTCGTCACGCGGCCCGTGGCCGAAGAGGCGCTGGCCCTGCTGCGCCCGCGCGCCGAAGTCTCCGTCGGCCCGGCCGAGCCGCCGCTCCCGACGAGGGAGGAGGTCCGCGATCTGGTGCGGGACGCGGACGTCGTCTACACGCTGCCGGCGAACCCGCTCGATGCCGAGGCCATCCGCGGGGCCGCGAAGCTCCGGATGATCGCCACGATGGGGACGGGCTACGACAACATCGATGTTGCCGCGGCGAAGGAGCGCGGCATCCCCGTGACCTTCGCCCCCGGGATCCTCGACGAGACCACCGCCGACGGCGCCTTCGGGCTGCTCCTCGCCGCGGCGCGCCGCTTCGGAGAGGCGGAGCGCGTGCTCCGGTCCGGGAGATGGAAGGGCTGGGGGCCCTCCCAGTTCCTGGGGCAGGACGTGCACCACGCGACGCTCGGCATCGTGGGTATGGGCCGCATCGGCCGGCAGGTCGCGCGGCGCGCCCGCGGCTTCGAGATGCGGGTCGTGTACTCGGACGAGCGGCGGAACGACCAAGCCGAGCTCGACCTGGGCGTCGAGTACCTGCCCTTCGAGCGCCTCCTCCAGGAGGCGGACTTCGTCTCGGTGCACGTCCCGCTCATGCCCTCGACACGCCACCTCATCGACGCGGCGGCGCTCCGCAAGATGAGGCGCACCGCGGTGCTGATCAACACCTCCCGCGGCCCGGTGGTGGACGAGCGCGCGCTGGCCGAGGCGCTACGCGAGGGCGTGATCGCCGCGGCGGGCCTGGATGTGTACGAGCGCGAGCCAGCGGTGGAGCCGCTGCTCCTCGAGCTCGAGAACGTGGTGCTGCTTCCGCACGTGGCCTCGGCCTCGGGGCGGACCCGTACGCGCATGGCCGTCCGCGCGGCCGAGAACATCCTCGCGTTCCTCGACGGGAAGCCGCTCCTCGACTCGGTCCCCTGATCGTGCCGACCCTCGACATCCAGAGCGGGCAGTTCACGCTCAAGGCGGACCTCTACGGCAAGCTGCCGTCGAAGCGTGCCGTCGTGCTGGTACACGGCTCGAGCTGGGACGCGCTCGGCTGGCGCGACGTCGCGCCGCGGTTCGTCGAGCGCGGCGTCCCGGCGCTCGCGCTGAACCTTCGCGGCTTCGACGGCTCGGCCGGCAAGACCGGGCGCTACGTCGCGGGCAAGCCCTGGTCGCCCGTGACCGACGTCAAGGCCGCGGTGGCGCTGCTGCGCGAGCGCGGCGTCCCCGAGGTCGCGCTCGTCGGCGCGTCGCTGGGGGGCAGCGCCGTGCTCGGAGCCGCGCTCGAAGAGGATGTCGAGTGCGTCTCCACGATCTCGGCTCCGGTGAAAGCCGTGCCGGACGAGATGAGCGCGCACGTGCGCGGCCGCAAGCTCTACGTCTGCGCCATCGGCGACACGCTGGGCGCGGCGCCGAACGTCCTCGCCAGCTTCAAGGCCCTGCGGCCGCCCAAACAGCTCCTCTTCTTCGGCGGCAAGGAGCACTCGCGCGGCATGCTCGCCGCGCCCTACGGGCCCGAGGTGGTGGACGCCATCGTGGCCTTCGTCGCCCGGGGCCTGGCGGCCTGATGCCGGCGCGCGTCAACCCCGACGTGCCGGGCGAAGCGAAGCTGCTGCGGATGGCGGGGAAGAGGATCCGGGCGCTGCGCACGAAGAGGAAGCTGACCATGGCCGAGCTGGGCGCCGACCGCCGCGGGCGCGTCTACTTCCAGCGTCAGTACGTCTGGAAGATGGAGACCGGCCGGGTCGCGCCGTCCCTGGCGGCGCTGGCCCACTTCGCGCGCCGCCTCGACGTCACGATCTCGGAGCTGCTCCGGGGCGTCTAGGGGAAAGCGGCAGAGCCGCCTCTCCAGTGTGCGGGGTCTGCGGCCTCCCGCCGGCGTCCTCCAGCGGGACCGCGTGGCGAACCGGGATGGGGCCCGCGTACGCCGGCAGCTCGACCTGCGGCGCGTGGTCGATGGCGAGCCACAGCCCGTAGAGCTCCCTCCGGCGCTTGAGGTCGCCGAGAGTCGCCGGGTCGCGCAGCCCCTGGAGCAGCTCGTGGGCGGGCCCGACCACGCTGATGTGGAACGGCGGTGACATCAGCCGCCCGTTGACGCGGATCGTCGCGCCCACGCACGCGGTCGCGGAGGTCACGCGCTCGCCGTTCACGGAGATGCCCACCGCCCCGGCCTTCCAGGCCGCGTTGAACACGTCGGTGATGTCCTGGCTGTGGACGATCGCGAGCTCGATCGACCTGCGCGGCGCGGACGCGGGCAGGCGGCCGTCGTCGAGCGTGATCACGACGCCCTCGCCCGCCAGCGGCCGGAGTCCCGCGGCGTCGCCTAGGTCGTCGATCCGCGACTTGAGAGCCGCGGCGCTCTCGTCGAGGCCGCCGGCCTGCTCCTGGATGGCGTCGAGCTCGGCACGCAGCGCCGCGAGCTCCTCGCGCAGGCCTTCCTGCTCGCGCTGCATCTGCGCGGCGGCGTCGGCGAGGTCGGCGCTGTACCGGGTGGCGATGGGCGACCGCAGCGCCTGCGTCTGCCACTGGACCCCCACGAAGAGCCCGAGCAGGAGCGTGGAGAGCGCGAGGATGAGCGCCGTGCGCATACGTCGAAACTACACTTGACGGGCTTCTTAGGGCCTGTAGCTCAGCGGAAGAGCAGGGGACTTTTAATCCTTTGGTCCCGGGTTCGAATCCCGGCAGGCTCACTGGCTTGCTTGGCTGCTCTAGGCGATGGTGACGTCGTTCGAAGCGACCGTCGCTAAGTTCTTACCGCCGGCGCCGCGATCCTTGCTCATTACGATGCCTCACTGTGTGTGGCGATCTCCTTGTCGCTGAAGCCCTCAGCGACAAGCTCGGCGATCCCCTCTGGCGCGAGGTCATGACAAGTCGAAGGTTCTCCGGACCGACATGACCACCTGGAGCAGACCAGCGTCCTCGGCCGCAGAGCGCGATAGCGTTGAGCGATGAAAGCCGCCCGTATCCACCGTTTTGGTTCGCCAGACGTGATCGAGATCGAGGACATACCGCTGCCAAGGCCAGCGACGGGAGAGGTTCTAGTGCGAGTCGCAGCGGCGGGTGTCGGGCCGTGGGACGCCGTGATCCGAGAGGGTAAGAGCAAAGTCAGCCCAGCACCGCCGCTCACGCTCGGCTCCGACCTGTCTGGCGTAGTGGAAGCAGTCGGCGCAGGCGTCAGTCAATTCAAGAGCGGCGATGAGGTGTACGGCGTGACGAATAGTCAGTTCGTTGGAGCCAATGCGCAGTTTGCGGTTGCGTCCGCAGAGATGATCGCTCCGAAGCCACAGCGGCTAAGCAGTCTAGAAGCCGCTTCGGTCCCGGTCGTGGCGGTCACGGCGTGGCAGATGCTCTTTGAGCATGCGCATCCCGAACCGGGTCAAAGGGTCATGATCCTCGGAGCGGCAGGAAACGTTGGTGGCTACGCGGTCCAGTTCGCTGAGAACGCCGGCTTGAATGTCATCGCAGTTGTTGGATCGAAGGATGTTGATCATGTTCGAAGTCTTGGAGCGACCGATGTGATCGACTATCGACTCGCCGATCACGCGGATGCTGCACGTTCCGTGGACGTAGTCATCGATACGGTTGGCGGCGAAACCCGCGATCGCGCGTTTGGCGTTCTGAAACCGGGCGGAATCCTGGTGACGGTTGTCTCCAGCGAGTTCGTGTCCCCTCGTTCTGATGTTCGGTCAACCTTCTTTTATGCCGAAGTCACCACGGCCAGGCTCAGCGCCATTTCAGGCGTGCTCGAAGGTAGCAAGGTCATTGCACAAGTCGGGTCTGTGGTGCCGTTGGAACAGGCTCGCACGGCGCATGAAATGCTCGCTGGTGCGCCGCATCGTCGCGGGAAGATCATGTTGGAAGTGGCGCCTTGATCGCGCGACAGGCCTCCTAGACTTCAGTTCTCCTTCTCGCCATCGATCGGGGTGTCGCCTGACATAAGGTCAGCCAGCCTATGCAGCTCGTCGTCGTGGGTAATGAGAAGGTCCAAGAGGCTCCCTGATCGGGTTTTCGGCTTTCTGTGGTTCAAATGGTGTCTCGGACGGCTCACAGCCATTCTCGTCAGCGGTCGGCCTCCTCGACGATGACCACGCCCTCCATCCCATCGCCGACGTGGGGGGCGCAGAAGTAGGGATAGCGGCCCGGCGCCGTGAAGGTGTGCGAGAAGCGGTCGCCAGGTCCCATCTCCCGCGACCGGAAGGACCCGTCGAAGGCGATGACGTCATGGACATGGCTGCCGAAAAGCTGCCAGGTGACCGTCGTGCCGACCTTGACCACGAGCGTTGATGGGGAGAAGAAGTGTTCGCCCATCTCGACCGTCGCCTCCCGGCTGTCGGAGGTCCCCGTTGGACGCGTCGCCGTGGCTGGAGCGGCCGTGGCGGCCTGGGACACGCTGGCCGTTGGGTCGGCCCGCTTGCTTCCTCCCGCGCCTTCGGCGGTGCACGCGACCGCGACGATGAGCACCGCGACGCAGGTACGGACAAGCGGGGTCACGGTCCCCAGCGTAAGCGCGGTGTGAACCGGTCGCGGCCCTCGCTCGTAGAGCCCGCAGTGAGATCTCGCATCCTTCTCGTCGCCCTCTCCGCAGTGCTGTCCTGCACAGGTGGCGGAGGTGCGGCCGTCATGACCGACCAGGTCCGCATCTTCGACATCGTCGGCCGGCCGGAGTCGGAGTGGGGCTACGACCCGAGGGAGATCCGGGTGGCCTCGGGTACGACGGTCACGTTCACGAACGACGGCGACGTCTTCCACACGGTGACGTCGGACGGCGCCACCCGGCTGTTCGACGTCGCGGCGAACCCCGGCGAGAGCGTCACCCTGGCGTTCGATGAGCCGGGGACCTTCTCCTACCACTGCGGGGTGCACCCGGACATGAAGGGCGTGGTCCACGTCTGCGACGGGGAGTGCCGCTAGGTCAGATCCGCTGCGTGCGCTCCTTGTCCGGCGGCACCTCGGGAGCGGCGACGACGATGGGCTCGCGCTCGACCTCCGACGCGAAGAAGTACTTGTAGGAGAGGCCGGCGAGCGCGCCGCCGAGCAATGGACCGGTCCAGTAGACGTACCAGTCGTCGAAGTGGCCGGCGGCCGCGGCGGGTCCGATCCAGCGGGCCGGATTCATGGCGGCGCCGGTGAGCGGCCCGCCGATGAGGATGTCGGCGCTGTAGACGAGGCCGATGCCGAAGCCGGCGATCCGCGGCGCGTTCGGCGACACCGCCGTCCCGAAGACGGCCCAGAGCAGGAACACGGTCAGCACGAGCTCGATGAATACCGCCGTCAGGGGGTCGAGTCCCGGCGCGAGGCCCGGCGTGCCGAAGAGAGCGACGCTCCCCGTCTGCTGTGCGTGGCCGAAGGCGATCCGGAGGAAGATGCCGGCCGCGAGCGCGCCCGCGATCTGTGCCGCCCAGTAGGTCAGCACCCGGTCGCGAGGGTGCTTGCCGGCCACCCAGAGCCCGAACGTCACCGCGGGATTGAAATGCGCGCCCGAGATCGCGCCGAAGGTGGAGACGGCCACGGCCAGCGCGAGGCCGCTGGCTAGAGCGATCCCCACCAGCCCGACCAGCCCGCCGGTCATCTCGTGCGCCACGACGGCGCCGGCGCCGATCGAGATGAACATGAACGTGCCTGCCGCCTCCGCGAGGAGCGCACGCCCCTGATCGGTGAGGGTGACGGTGATCTCGCGAGACACGGCGGGGGAATGCTAGCCTCGGTCGAGAGCGACCTCACCCCCATTGGAAGGAAACTCCGAGAGAGGAGAAGGACCGATGTCTGATAGGGACGCGACCGCGAGCGTCAGCGAAAGCGAGAGCCCGGCGATCCCCTCCCCGACTCCCAAGCGGACCCGGCCCAGGACGAACAAGGACTGGTGGCCGGATCAGCTGGACCTGTCGGTCCTCCACCAGCCCTCGCCCCTGTCCGATCCGATGGGCGACGGCTTCAACTACGCGGAAGAGTTCAAGGGCCTCGACCTCAAGGCGCTGAAGCGGGACCTTACCCGGGTGATGACGACGTCGCAGGACTGGTGGCCGGCCGACTACGGCCACTACGGGCCGCTGTTCATCCGGATGACGTGGCATGCCGCAGGCACGTACCGCATCGCCGACGGCCGGGGCGGTGGTGGCAGCGGCATGCAGCGCTTTGCCCCACTCAACAGCTGGCCCGACAACGCGAGCCTCGACAAGGCGCGCCGGTTGCTATGGCCGATCAAGCAGAAGTACGGCCGGAAGATCTCGTGGGCCGATCTCCTGGTCTACGCCGGCAACGTTGCCATGGAGTCGATGGGGTTCAAGACGTTCGGCTTCGGGTTCGGGCGTGCCGACGTCTGGGAGCCCGCCGAGATCTTCTGGGGGACCGAGGCCACCTGGCTTGGCGACGAGCGCCACGGCGGCGAAGGTGAGATCCAGGGGCCTTTCGGCGCCGATCACATGGGCCTGATCTACGTGAATCCGGAGGGGCCGGGGGGCAACCCGGACCCCCTCCTTGCAGCGAAGTTCATCCGGCAAACGTTCGGCCGTATGGCGATGAATGACGAGGAGACCGTGGCGCTCATCGTCGGGGGCCACACGTTCGGCAAGACCCATGGTGCCGCGCCTGCGCTCGAGCACGTCGGACCCGAACCGGAGGGCGCTGCCCTCGAAGAGCAGGGCCTTGGCTGGAGGAACACCTTCGGCAGCGGCAAGGGCGCCGAGACGATCACCAGCGGGCTGGAAGGCGCATGGACCAGCGAGCCGACGAAGTGGGACAACGGATTCCTGGACAACCTGTACAAGTACGACTGGGAGCTGACGACGAGCCCCGCCGGCGCGAAGCAGTGGACCCCCAAGAATGGCTCTGCCGCGGCCACCGTGCCGGATGCTCACGATCCGTCGAAGCGGCATGCGCCCATGATGCTGACGACGGACCTGGCGCTGAAGCTGGATCCGATCTACGGGCCGATCGCGAAGCGCTTCCACGAGGATCCGGACCGGCTGGCGGACGCGTTCGCCAAGGCCTGGTACAAGCTGCTGCACCGCGACATGGGTCCCGCCTCGCGCTACCTCGGGCCCTGGGTCCCGGAGCCGCAGCTGTGGCAGGACCCCGTCCCGCAGGTCGACCATGAGCTGATCGGGCAGGAGGACATCGCTGCCCTCAAGGGCAAGATCCTCGCATCTGGACTGTCCATCTCGCGACTCGTCTCCACCGCCTGGGCGTCGGCGGCCAGCTTCCGCGGCACCGATAAGCGTGGCGGAGCCAACGGGGCGCGCATCCGTCTCGCGCCGCAGAAGGACTGGGACGTGAACGAGCCGCCCGAGCTGGCCAAGGCCCTAGAGACCCTCGAGCAGGTCCAGCGGGACTGGAGCGGCTCACGGTCCGGCGGAAAGCGAAAGAAGGTCTCGCTCGCCGACCTGATCGTCCTGGGAGGGTGCGCGGCCGTCGAGCGAGCGGCGAAGAACGCCGGGTACGACGTCAGGGTCCCGTTCGCGCCGGGGCGCACGGATGCCTCGCAGGAGCAGACCGACGTGGAGGCGTTCGCCGTGCTGGAGCCGACCTTCGACGGGTTCCGCAACTATCTCCGAGACGGAGAGATCTTGTCGCCGGAGACCCTGCTGCTGGAGCGGGCCACCCTGTTGACGCTGACCGCTCCCCAGATGACGGTCCTGATCGGCGGCATGCGTGCCCTCGGCGCCAACTTCGGGCGATCCCGGCACGGCGCCTTCACCGACCGACCTGAGACGCTGACCAATGACTTCTTCGTGAACCTGCTCGATATGAGCACGGAGTGGAGGGCATCCGCCTCGGCCGAGAACGTGTATGAGGGTCGCGATCGCGCCACGGGCAAGGTCAAGTGGACCGGCACCGCCGTCGATCTCGTCTTCGGTCACAACTCCCAGCTGCGAGCCCTCGCGGAGGTCTACGCATGTGCCGACTCGAAGGAGAAGTTCGTGCGTGACTTTGTGGCTGCGTGGAACAAGGTGATGAGTCTCGATCGCTTCGACCTCGTCGCTTAGGGCCTGAGCGGAACGGTGGCCGACTTCCGACCGGTCGAAGCGACCAAGGCCCGCATCCTCACGATCCGGCCGGCGCCCCCGGGGACCTCCCTTGACGACGCCAACGCCGAGTGGGTGGAGGTCCGCGTCGAGCTGAACAGCGACCTCGCCAACTGGCGCCTCCAGCACGTCCGCGCGCTCTGGAAGCCGGAGGTGGCCAGGCCCGTCGAGTGGGAGTGGGTCTACACGTTCGGGGCGCCCCACTTCGCCACGGCCGGCGAGGTGTACCGCATCCACTCGGGCTCGGTCATCCGCGCGGCGATGCACCCTCTGGGGGACGACCTCACCCCCGGCCGCAAGCACGTCTACGCCGCCGGGCCGGTCGGCGCGGCGCGACTCCTGTGGCAGAGGGGCGACTACGTGCGGCTGGTGGACGCCTTCGGGACGGTCATCGACGAGGTCGTGGTGTGGCCGGCGGGGCTCAAGGTGGAGGCCGAGCCGAAGCGCGCCAGCCGCTAGGCCGGGCGGACCGCCGAGGTCCGGAGCGCCATCTTCCGGATCTCGTCCTCCAGCACCGTGACGCCGATCCCCGGCCCGGTGGGCACTCGCATGGTCCCGTCCGCCTCGACCTCGAAGGGCTCGCCGACGATCTCGCGGTCGAAGTAGCGCTTGGAAGCGGCCACGTCTCCCGGCAGGCTGAAGTTGGGGAGCGAGGCGAGGTGGACGTTGTGCGCTCGGCCGATGCCCATCTCGAGCATGCCGCCGCACCACACCGGGACGCCGCGGTCGCGGCAGACGTCGTGCACCCGCACCGCCTCGGCCAGCCCGCCGACCCGTCCGGACTTGACGTTCACGACCCTGGTCGCGCCGATGGCGATGGCCTTGCGGGCGTCCTCGCCGTGGCGGATGGACTCGTCCAGGCAGATGGGCGTCTCGATGCGCTTCTGGAGCTCGGCGTGGTCGATCATGTCGTCGTGAGCGAGCGGCTGCTCGATCATGGTGGGCCGCGTCGCGTCGATGCGCTCGAAGACCGCGGCCTGGTCGAGCTCGTACGCGGAGTTGGCGTCCAGCATGAAGGGCAGGTCCGGGTAGCGCTTCCGGACGGCCTCGGCGATGGCGACGTCCTGTCCGGGCTTGATCTTGAGCTTCACGCGCTGGTAGCCGGCCGCCAGCTCCTCGTCGATCCGCTCCATAAGGACGTCCAGGTCTGGCTGCAGGCCGATCGCGACCCCGCACAGGATCCGGTCGCGCGTCCCGCCGAGGAGCCCGGCCAGCGGCACGCCGGCCTGCTTCGCCGCGGCGTCCCAGATGGCCATCTCGATCGCCGCCTTGGCCATGGGGTTCTCGCGGACCGTCGCGAGCGCGAGCCTGACGTCGCGCGGGTGCGCGATCTCTCCCGCGAGGAGACGCGGCGCGATGATGTCCTCCAGCAGGTGCCACACGGTGGTCGGGGTCTCGCCCGAGTACCAGGGGTCCTCGTTCGCGACGCTCTCGCCCCAGCCCACGGCGCCGCCGGACTCGACCCGCACCAGGACGCGCGTCCCGTGGGTCTCGGTGGCCATGCTGGTCTGGTACGGCCTCTTGAGAGGCAGCTTCACCAGGAACAGCTCGACGCGCTCCAGTCTCATGGCGCACCGCCGGGCTGTGCGGGCCTCTTGAAGAGCAGGTAGGCGCCTCGCCGCGCGGACGCGTCGCGCAGGAACTCGACGGCCGCGTAGCCCCGCTCGAACGCCGGCTCCAGCGCGCCGCGCAACGCGAGCCGCCACTCGAGGGCCAGGCCACGGTCGCGGTGCTTCAGCTCCTGGAAGTCATGCGGGATCTCGGCCAGGAGATAGGGCTCGTCCGCCGGCCCGTCGCCGGCCACCGGCCGGTCGTCGGCGGCCCGCAGCAGGTAGCGGACCTCGTCGCGCTCCGCTCCCTCGAGGGCCGGCAGCTCCTCCGCGCCGCGCAGCCTCGCGTCCGCGCGGTCGGTGGCGATGCGCCACTCGACGTACACGCGGTCCGAGGGGAGCCCCTCGTTCAGCCGGTCCGGCATGGCGCCGTAGAAGTCCCGGTGGTACGTGCGTGCGATCGTACCCAGCTTTGCGAAGTTGAACCGCGCGTTCCGCGCCTCCAGCGGGTCCATGGTCCAGCCGATCGTCTCGATCCCCTGGTCGAGGCAGTGGTCACGCTGCGCCTCCTTCAGCCGGACCGCGAGGCCGGTGTGCCGGTACGGCGGCCGCACCGCCAGCATGTGGGAATGGTGGCGGAAGTGGCTCTCGTGGATGCCCAGGAACCCGGCGACGAAGCCGGCCGGCCGCTCGTCGCCCTCCGCATAGCCGAGGGCCACGAACCCGCCGTTGTGGGCGATGGCCAGCAGGAGCTGCGGCGGGACGATCACGTCGCCGCTCCAGGTCTCCTCCTGGATGGGGACCGTCGCGGCGCAGCCGGCGATGTCGGTGGCCGGCTCGACCCGGAAGGTCATCGACGCGCAGTCTGATCCCCGATCGGGTTAGCATGCCGCGCGACATGGCCGAGCCCAACATCGAGTTCCTCCGCAAGGTCCGCCTCTTCAGCGAGCTGGACGACAAGGCGCTCGGGCAGATCTCGAACGCCGCAGTGGAGCAGCGCTGGGAACCGGGCCAGGAGATCGTGCGTCAGGGCGACAGCGGCGTGGGCGCGTTCATCATCCGGTCCGGCAAGGTCGAGATCGTGCAGGAGCACGCCGGCGCCACCGAGAAGATGCGCGACCTCGGCCCCGGCCAGTTCTTCGGGGAGATGGCGCTCCTCGACGAGTTCCCGCGCTCGGCTACGGCCCGGGCGCTCGAGCCGACCACCTGCCTGCAGATCACGCGGTGGCACTTCCGAGGGATCCTCGAGAGCCACCCCGAGATCGCCCTCAAGCTCCTGCCGATGCTGACGAAGCGCATCCGCGCGGCGGAGTCACACGCACACGAGGTCGCCGCCACCCACTAGCCCTTTAGACGGGCCGCCTCTAGCCGTTGCCGTGCTCGGTGCCTAGCATCCGCCCGTGCCCCGCTCCGCTCCCAAGACCACGTCACGCCGGGCGCCCACCGTCACGCGCGCGTTCCTCTTCAGCGACCTGCGCGACTACACCGACTTCGTGGAAGCGCACGGCGACGCGGCCGCGGCCGAGCTGCTGCGCGGCTACCGGGACATCGTGCGGGCCGAGGTCCAGCGCCACACCGGTGCCGAGGTCAAGACCGAAGGCGACTCCTTCTACGTGGTGTTCGAGTCGCCGAGCGCCGCGATCCAGTGCGCCGTGGCGGTGCAGCGGGCCGCGCATGCGCACACCGGGCGCGACACCAAGGCCCAGATCAGGATCGGCATCGGCGTCCACGCGGGCGAGACCGTGCCGTATGACGACCAGTTCGTCGGCGGTGCCGTCAACGTCGCCGCCCGGCTCGCGTCCAAGGCCAAGGCGGGCGAGATCGTCGCCAGTGACACGCTGCGCGGCCTGGTCCGGACGGCCGTCCGATACGAGATGGAGGACCGAGGACCGCTGCGCCTCAAGGGGGTCGGCGAGCGCGTGCGCGCGTGGAGCGTCGAGTGGCGTGAGGAAGCGGCCGTCGCGGAGAGTGCGCCGGCCGTCCCGCTACCGCTCCTGGCCCCGACGGTGACCGCGCCGGCGTCGCCGGTGCCGGGCCAGATCGTCTGCCCCGTCGTGGTGGGCCGAGATGCGGAGCACGCGCGCTTCGCGGAGGTCCTCGGGCTGGCCTCGTCCGGCAGGGGACAGGCGGTCCTCGTCGCGGGCGAGGCCGGCGTGGGCAAGAGCGCATTCGTGCGGGGCGCGATCGCGAGCTCGGGGCAGGCCGGCTTCCGCGTGCTGTACGGCGCGACGCTGGAGTCGGACCGTGGCCTGCCGTACGCGCCGTTCGTCGCCGCCGTTCGGTCCGGATTCCGTGGGATCGCGCGTGACCGCCTGGGTCGCGTCCTGGCCCAGGCCGCGCCGGACCTCGCCCAGCTCTTCCCCGAGCTTGGGAAGGCCCAGCGGGCGGAGCAGGCGTCGGCGGTGGAGCAGCACCGGCTCTCGGTCGCCTTCCTCGGGCTGTTCTCCACCTTCGCGCGGGAGACGCCGGTCCTGCTCGTGGTCGAGGACCTGCACTGGGCGGACGAGGCCAGCCTGGGGCTCGTCCACTACCTGGCTCGCGAGCTGCGCGACTCGCGCGTCCTCCTGCTCGGGACGTACCGCAGCGACGAGATGCACCGCCGCCACCCGCTCCTCCGTGTGCTCGGAACGATGCAGCGGGAGCGCGCCGTCAGCGAGATCTCGCTGGGACGGCTCGACAGGGAGCAGGTGCGCGCGCTCATCGACGCGACCTTCCGCCAGAAGGACCCCAACATCCGGGTCAGTGACGAGTTCCGGGACGCCATCTACGCCCGCTCCGAGGGCAATCCGTTCTTCACGGAGGAGCTGCTCAAGTCGCTGGTCGAGTCGGGCGACGTGTACTTCCGCGAGGGCTCGGGCTGGGACCGCAAGCCCATCGAAGAGCTCCGCATCCCCGGCTCGGTCCGCGAGGCGGTCCGGGAGCGCATCGACCGCCTCAGCGCGGACGCGCAGACGACCCTGTCGGCGGCAGCGGTCGTCGGCCTGCGCACGCCGTTCGAGCTGCTCCGGAGCGTGCGCGGCATCGACGAGCGCGACCTCGAGGGCCACCTGCGCGAGCTCATCGAGCAGCAGCTCGGGGTCGAGCTCGGCGGGGACGATGACGAGTACGGCTTCCGGCACGCCCTGACCAAGGAGGTCGTGTACGACGACCTGCTCGTGCGCGAGCGCAAGCGCCTGCACCGGTCGGTGGCCCACGCGCTGTCGGCGGACGACCGTGCGGAGCCCGCGCTCGTGGCCCATCACCTCATCGCCGCGGGCGAGGGCGAGGCCGCGGTGCCACACCTCCTGCGAGCGGCCGAGCGCGCGTTCCGCACGTACGCGCCGCGCGAGGCCGCCGCGCACTACGAGAAGGCGCTCGAGGTCGGCGTCACCGCTCTGGACCTCCCTGGCGCGACGGAGCGCCTGGCCGAGGCGTACCACCTCTACGACTGGTCGCTCTCACGCAAAGCCGCCGATGAGGCCGCCGCGCTCTACCGCGAACGCCGGGATGTGCGTGGCGAGTCACGCATGCTGCGCCTCGCCAGCCGGAGCACCTGGCAGCTCGGGGACCCCGATCGCGCGCTCGAGATCGCGCGCACGGCCCTGGCCGTTCTCGATGGCGTCGAGGAGGGTGTCGAGCACGGGCGCGCCATCGCTCACCTGGCGACGCACGAGATGCTCTCGCGGCACGACGACCAGGCCATCGCGCTGGCCGACCGGGCCATCGCGCTGGGCGAGAGGGACCGCGACACGTGGACGGTGGCGAACGGACTCATCACGAAAGGCACGTCCCTCAGCCGCACGAGCCGCGACGCGGGCCGGGAGCTCCTCCGCCGGGGTCTCGACCTTGCCGTGGAGGGCGGCATGCCGGACGTAGCCGTGCGCGGGTTCACCAACATCGTCATCGTGGCGGACCCTCGCGACGCGGACCGCATCATCGACGAGGCGGCGGCATACGCGGCACGGCACGGCATCCAGCACCCGATGCTCCAGAACCTGCGCGTGTGGAACGAGACGTACCGCGGGAACTGGGACGCGTCGCTCGCCGCCGCGGCGGGCGTGCCGGAGGGCTCCTACTGGCGCACGAGCGTCCTCGACGAGCCCATCCACGAGGTACTCGGCCATCCGCCGTCGCAGCTCCTCGAGCGGATATCTGGCTTCGTAGAGGTAACCTCGGCCCCGCTGCCGACGGTCCACGAGACGCTTCTCGTGCAGACGGCCGAGCACGGTCATCACGGTCGTATAGGCGTACTCGTCATCCAGCTCGTCGGTGATCTCGCGCACCGTGCTCGAGCCGCGCTTCGACAGCGCCTCGAGGACGCGCCGCTGCAGCGCGCCGAGGAACCACTCCTCGGGGCCGGTCCTCCGGTCGTGGGCGGCGGTCATCGCCTTCGGCAGGATGACGTGAGGGCGAACGGGACGATCCAGGCTCAACGGCCAGCCATCATGCGGCCCATGTCTCCGCTCATCATCGCACCCATGCCCCCGCTCATCATGCCGGCCGTGCCGGAGGAGCCGCCCGCGTTGACCTGCGCCATATGCGCCTCGCACGAGGCGACCATCTGATCCGCGCGCTCGGCGCCGAGCACGTCGCGCATCTGCTCGACCATCGCGGTGAAGGCGTCGTGA
Source organism: Candidatus Limnocylindria bacterium (assembly GCA_050692015.1). Lineage (GTDB taxonomy): Bacteria > Chloroflexota > Limnocylindria > P2-11E > P2-11E > GWC2-70-10. Next base: position 13,413 of record JBOGTE010000001.1, on the reverse strand, counting down.
CCCATCATCCGCTGCATCACGCCGCCGTCGTCCGCGAGCGCGAGGGTGCCGAGAGTCCCAAGCGCGAGGAGCGTCAGGAGTCCAGCCATGAGGGCTCGCTTGAGGTTTCGCATCATCGTGCTCCCTTCATCGAGCGAAGATGCCGTAGCCGTACATGTGCATGTCATTCAGCCAGTAACTGAGCGATCCGATCACCACGATGATGCTCGTGAAGAACGTGATCGCCCATCCCGGAGTGATGCTCCCGTCGTACGGATCCTGCCATGGCCAGCGGCGAGGTCCATCGGCCATGAAGACATACTATCAGCCATAGTTGTTCCGGCAACTGCTTGGCGCCTGATCGTGGCCCTCGCGTCCGCGACCGGCGGGGCCAGGAGGATCCAGTCGCCGTACGCGTCGCGGAACTCCCGCACGATCTCTTCATCCGTGCGGCCCTCGGCCACGCGGCGCGCGATCTCCTCGCGGATGGCGCGGGCGGTCTCGGATGGCGAGTCCCGCACGGAAAGGGCCTGGCAGACCGGGCAGCGCAGCTCGCCGGCGATGCGGATCGCCTCGATCCCCGCGATGAGCGTCTCCTCGCCCATGAGCCCGACCTGACGCCCGGCGACGCTGCCGTCGGGGCGGATGAAGTACGTCTCAGGGATCCCGTACACGCCGAAGGCCAGCGCGGTGCGGCTCTCCTCGTCGTATACCGTCGGCCACGTGCCACCGCGCTCGGTGTGGAACTGGAGTCCGGCCTCGGGCGCATCCTGGAAGAGGATCCCGACGATGAGCACACGTCGCTCGTCCGTTAGCGGTCCCACACACGGACGAGGATCGGGTACTCCTGCTTGCAGGGGACGCACCACGAAGCGAAGAAGTAGACGACGACCGCCTTCCCCTGGGCCAGCTCGTCCGCGAGCCGGACACGTCCCGCCCCGTCGAGGCGGGGCAGGTCGAACGACGGAGCGGGCCGTCCGACGATCCCGCCCCTGATGTCGCGCGGGTCGCGCTGGAAGCCCGTCGCCAGCACGAGGACGATCGCCGCGAGCGCGACGAAGGTCGTGACGGCGACGATGCGGCGGAGGGAGCGCCGCGATGACCGCGCCCAGGCCGACGACGACGGCGCCGGCCCACAGCCACGAGACGAGCGGGACGAGGAGCGGCGAGGGCGGCGGTGGCGAGACGTGGGATCTCGCGCGTGCCGCGCCACGCCACCCACGCGGTCGCGCCGGCGAGCACGAGCGTCCAGAGGAGGAATGAGCCCTCCAGCGCCGCCCACAGCGAGATCGCGCTGTAGAAGGGCGGCGTCTCGCGGGCGTTGTTGAGGGCGACGTAGCGGATCGAGAAGTCGTGGGTCAGCAGCGCGGCGACCATCGCGCCCGACGCGGCGAGGACGAGGAGCAGGACGAAGGCCGAGGCCAGCCGCGCGCTCCGCAGGAACGCCGCGTCCCTGCGCGCGGCGGCGTACCCCGAGGCTCCCGCGCCCCAGACGGCGAGGACGAGCGCGACCGTGAGGGCGCTCGTCCCGATGTTGGCGATGCTCAGCCTGACGTTCCCCTCGGCGGACTACCTACTACAGACCATCGTAGTCGTGGCGAGGGACAGCGCAAGCGCGCGGGAGGAGCGGCGGAGCGCTAGGTGCGGGCTCGCTCCGCCAGACGCTCGGGCTCGGGGTGAGTCGGCGGTACAGCCTCCGCCTCCGCGCGAGCGCTCGTAAGCTCCTGCGCCAGGCGCGCCTGCGCCTGCTCCAGCGCGGCGACGCGGGCGCGCGGGTCCATGCTCGCTCCGGGCTGCTTCTGCCCCGGCATCATCATCTTCGCCATCAGGAGCATCGAGAGCGGGCAGGCCGCCAGGAACAACAGCGGCAGCACGGCGAGGACGAGCTGCGGAGCGACGACCCAGGTCGTCACTCCCACCGCGGCAAGGCCGATGAGGACCCGCGGGTCGTAGCACATCCTGAGCATGTTCACGATGGGACCTCCTGCCGCGTACCGCGGCGCACTTCGTACGATGCACGATAGTAGACCACATCCCGGGCCACGTCAGAACGGCGGCCAGTTGAGCTGCGCGTACCAGCGGAGCAGAGGCGCCATCAGCGGGAGCCAGCGGTCGGTCACGATGAGGATGCCCATCGCCGCGAGCACGAGACCGCCGGCGACCTCGATCGTGCGGTGCCGGCGCAGCAGCAGCTCGCGCACCCGGCGGACCCGCTCGAGCGCGACCGCGGTGAGGACGAAGGGGACGCCGAGCCCGAGCGAGTAGATGACGAGCAGCGCGGCGCCTTCGGCCGCGGAGGCCTCGACGCTGGCCGCCAGCAGGACGGCGGCGAGCACCGGCCCCACGCACGGTGTCCAGGTCGCGGCGAACGCCATGCCCAAGGGAAAGGATCCGGCAAGACCCACCGGGAAACCCGCCGACGGGGCCGCCGACCGTGCCAGCATCCCGGGCCGCCAGCCGGTCACCTGGAGGACCGCCATGCCGATGATGAGGACCCCCGCGGCCTGCATGAGCATGGCGCGCTGCCCGAGGAGCAGTCCGCCGAGGAGGCCGATCGACGCGCCGAGCGCCGCGAACACGGTGGTGAACCCCGCGACGAAGAGGAGCGCGCCCAGCAGGACACGGCCGCGTCCGCCGTCAGAGGTGCGGCCGACCAGGCCGGCCACGTGGGCGACGTAGCCCGGCAGCAGCGGGAGGGCGCACGGCGAGCTGATGGAGATGACGCCGGCGACGAAGGCGAGCGGCCACAGGGCGCTCACGGACGCGACCTGCGCGCTGCCGCAGCCAGCTCGCGCTCGAGGACCTCCCGCAGCCGGTCCTCGCTCACCGTGCCCTGGAAGAGGTGCACGAGGCGGCCGCCGCGTACGACGAACGTCGTCGGGACGCCGACCACGCCGAACGCGGCCCCCAAGCGGGCCGAGGGATCGCGGACGCTCGGATACCCCACACCGAACTCGGTCACGAAGGCGGCCGCCTCGGCCGGATCGTCGCGATAATCGACCCCGACGAACACCACGCCCCGATCACGGTAGCGGTCGGCGACCCGGCTCAGGAGCGGCTGTTCACGCCGGCAGGGGACGCACCATGACGCCCAGAACGGGATGACGGTGACGTCAGCGCTCTCTATCAGCGCGGGGTCGAGCCGGCCGCCGGAGAGGAGCTCTCCCTCGAGCGCCGGCAGCGGCCGGTCGATCGGCTGATCGAGCTTGTCGCTCGAAGCGGCCGATGGGCCGTTCTCCGCGCATCCCGCGAGCAGCATCGCCAGGACGATCGTCGTGGCCGCGAGCCTCATCTACGATGGTGGATAGTAATGACCCCGGCCCCTTCCGGACGCGTTCTCGGCTCCGCCGGCGCGCGGCGTAGGGTCGTCGCGCTGCTCATCGGCGCGGCGCTCGTTGCGCTCGGGTGCGCTCCCCCGAGCGCCTCCGACGACGGCTCGCCCCCCGCCCCAGACGGCCCGACGGCGGGACAGCGGCCGGCCGGAGGGGTCGCCCGCGTGCTGCGCAAGTTGGAACGGGAGGGTGCGGCCGGACGCATCGGCGCGCGCGCCCCTGACTTCGAGTGGGTCGAGCCGGACGGCTCGATCCGCCGCCTTTCCGAGCTCGAGGGGCGCGTCGTGATCGTGAACTTCTGGGCCACGTGGTGCGTGCCCTGCCGGACCGAGATGCCGACCTTCGAGCAGCTCGCGAAGACGACGCCCGACGTCGTGTTCCTCATGATCGACCTGCAGGAGACGCCGCAGGCGGTGCGCGACTTCGCCAAGGAGCATTCGTTGACGCATCTGCGGCTGATCATCGACGAGGACGGGTCGGTGTCGCGCGCATACGGGCTCTTCTCGCTGCCCCAGACGACCTACGTGAGCGCCGGCGGCGTCATCAGGCACGTGGACATCGGCGGTCCGCTCGAGGCGGAACGCATCCGCCGCGGGATCGCGAAGGCTGCCGCTCCCTGACCCGGTACTATCGAACGTAGTACGAGGAGCGCGAAGGGGAGCTGATGTGAGCGAGCGCGCGCGGGCGGAGCGATCGAGAGGCGCCGGGAGGCGGACGAGGACCGAGAGGAGCTCGTTCCCGCCCGTCTGGTGGATCGTGGGCACGGCGGTGATCGTGCTCCTCGGGCTCCTCTATTTCGGCGTGATCGGGCCCTACGACCAGCGAGCGAGCGACCCCGGACGCACCGGATCGACGGCGGAGCGTCCGGCCGATCCCCGCATCACGCTCCTCGCGGGCCAGCGTGCGCCCGACTTCTCGCTCCCTGCGACCGACGGCCGCTCGGTCCGGCTCTCCGAGCTGCAGGCCAACGGCAACGTCCTCCTCTACTTCCAGGAAGGAGCGATGTGCCCGCCCTGCTGGCAGCAGATGCGCGACCTGAAGCGCGACGGCGAGAAACTAAGGGCGCTGAATGTCCAGCTTGTGACGATCACTGTGGATCCGCTCAGCGTCCTCACGCAGACCGCGAGCCGGGAACAGGTGAGCGACATGATCTTGCTGTCAGACGCGGGCCTCGCCGTGTCAAAGACCTACCAGATGCTCTACACGGGGATGATGAACGGCGCCACGCCCGGACATAGCTTTGTCCTCATCGACCGGCAGGGCAAGATCCTCTGGCGCCGCGACTTCAGGGAGATGTACGTTCCCGATCCGATGATCCTCGACCCGGTCGCCAAGGCGCTCGGGAAGTGACCAAGGTGCTTCTCCTCACGGCGCCGGGCTGCCACTGGTGCGATGAGGCCAAGGCGCTCATCGATCGCCTCGCGAGCGAGTTCGAGCTCACGACGGAAACGCGTTCGACTGAGGAGGAGGAAGGACGCACTCTCGCGTTCTCGAGCGGCGTCCTCTTTCCGCCCGCGATCTTTGTGAACGGCCAGTTCCTCCAGTACGGCCGGCCCTCGGAGCGGAAGTTCCGCGCGCGGCTGGCCGAGGTCGCGGCCCAGCCTCGCGCGACCCGTACAGCGTGATCGATCCGCTCTTCGGCTCGGCGTCGATCGCGGCCGCGTTCTTTGGTGGGATCCTCGCGCTGCTCGCGCCGTGCTGCCTCACATTCCTGCTCCCTTCCTACCTCGCCGCAGGCGTGCATCACGGTCGCTGGCAGCTCGTGCGGATGACGCTGACGTTCTCGGCCGGCCTCTCGCTCGTCCTGTTGCCGGTCGCCTGGGGCATCGCCGGCCTCGCCCAGCTGCTGCCGCAGCTCCACCGCGAGCTGTTCTTCCTCGGCGGGCTGCTCCTGATCGGCCTCGGGGCGCTTTCGCTCACTGGCCGCTGGTCGCTGCCGATGCCCTGGTCCCCGCGCCTCGGACCGCCGAGCAGCGCCTCCGTCTTCGCCCTTGGGGCCTTCTCCGGCGCGGCGAGCTCGTGCTGCGCGCCGGTGCTCGCTGGCGTCTTGGCGCTGAGCGTCGTCGCGCCGACCTGGTGGGTCGCGATCGGGATCGGCCTCGCCTACGTCTTCGGGATGGTCTTTCCGCTGCTTCTGGTCGCGCTCTTCGGCCAGCGCTTCGATCTGCTCTCGCACCCGGCGCTCCGTCCCCGTCCCCTCTCTCTGCGCCTCGGAGCCCGTCGGTGGACGGTCACGACGACGAACCTCGCGGCGGCGCTCTTGCTCTGGGCGATGGGCGCGCTTGTGCTCTGGCTCGGCTTCACCGGCGAGAGCACCTACAGCCCCGAGTTCCTCCAGGGCGTCTACTTGTGGCTGCGTGGCGTCTTCGACGCGGTCACCGACCGGCTCGGGGGCTTCAGTCCGGTGGTGGTCCTCGCCGCGGCGGCGCTCGTGCTCCTGCTGATCCTCCGCGCACCATCACGACGAGAACAACAAGGCAGTGAGGTAGCGTGAAATGATGATGGATGGCTGGGGCATGATGGCCTGGGGATGGATCTTCTCGATCCTCATCCCCGGCCTCCTCGTGGCGTCGCTGGTCTTCGTCCTGACCGGGCGGCGCGCAGCCAGCGGATCAGGCGATGCGCTGGGCGTGCTCCAAGAGCGCTACGCGCGGGGGGAGATCGATCACGGCGAGTACGAAGAGCGCGCCGCGGTGCTGCGCGGCCGGGCGCCACCCGAGCGCCGGACCTAAAGCAGGCTGCCTAGAAGAGCACGCCGCTGGTGGGCAACGGGCAGGTATGGATGTCCGCGCTGTTCATCGATGGCTCGAGTGACTCGACGACCGCTGCCGGGAGCAAGTTGGCGCGCGTGGCCTGTCCGAGCGTGAGGGTGAGCGCGAGCGCGAGCGTTGCGGTGGTGAGCCAGCGGCCACGCGGCGACAGCAGGGGGAGCAGCTCCTGCTCGGGTGCGCCGCACAGCTGATCGACCCGCGCGCGCGAGAGCGACCACGCGCCGACCGCGAGCTCGCTGGTCGCGAGCGGCAGCGGAGAGCGGCCCAGCTGGTAGAGCGCGCTCGCGAGGTGCCGGATCGTACCCTGCGCGCGGACCGCCGCCCGGTCTGCGTCGAGCTCTTTGGCGACCTCGAAGCGCGCAGCGAGCAGCCGGATCAGCGGCTGCGCGAAGAGGAGCTGGCTCAGCACGAGACCGACCAGGATCCGCAGCGGATCGCGCTGCCGCCGGTGGAACGCCTCGTGCAAGAGGACGGCCTCAAGCTCGCGCGGCTTCAGCGCGGTGAGGGCACCACTCGAGACCCAGACCTCTGGCCGAAGGAAGCCGCGGCAGTAGGCGTACGGGCGCGGATCGGCGAAGCAGACGACGGCGTCCGACACGCCGACCGCTCTGGCAGCGGTGGCCAGACGCGTTGGCGTTGCGATCGGCCGATGGAGCGCGAGCACCCGGCGCGTCCGGCGCAGGGTCCGTCCGGCCTTCAGCGCGCCGAGCACGAGGCTCGCGATCGCAAGGGCCAGCACCAGCACGCCGAGCGGCGGGAGGCCAACGCCGATCTGGTAGAGCGCCGCGGCGCAGACGGCCGCGATCGCGTCATACCCGTGCAGCGCCCGCTGGAAGGATCCCGGGAAGAGCGTGATCAGCAGCGGCAGCGTGAGGACCGATCCCGTCACGAGCGAGGCGGCCAGGAGACGGCTGAACGCCCGATCGGCACCGGTCATTCCGAGTGCTCCGGCTTCGCCCGGCGTAGGCGAGCGACGCGTTTGCGGTCCAGTCGATCGAGCGCACCGGCGAAGTGAGCGAGCGCGACGTCGCCGAAGTCCTCGACGATCTCATCGACCAGGTACTTGGCCATCCGGTCGCGCAGCTCCGCCTCGGAGAAGCGCGGGGTGTAGGTGTAGCCCTTGCCGCGCTGCTCGCGGCCGACGAGCCCCTTTTCGTGGAGGCGTCCGAGAACGGTCATCACGGTCGTGTAGGCGAGCTTGCCCTTGAGCGCGTCGGCCACCTCGCGCACGGTGCTGGGGCCCCGCTTCGAAAGCGTCTGGAGGATCCGGGTCTGGAGCGAGCCGAGGAACCACTCCTCGGGGCGACCGGTCGGACGGTCGAGTCGGTCGGTGAAGGCCCGCGGCAACTCACGCTTCGGCACCGACCGATACTACCGGCGCCGCAGGTTCAGACGAACCAATAGACGATGGTGTCGTTCGATCCGGCGGCGATGAGCACGAAGCCCGCGAGCCGCGTGAGGATCGGCTGCGCGCGCTGCATCACGTTGCTCGCGCGCGCGGTGCCGCCCAGGCCAAGGCCGAGCAGCGCCAGCAGCACGAGCAGCGGTGCGGCCGTGCCGAGCGCGAAGAGTGCGGGGAACACGAGGCCGCCCGGTGAGGCGAGCGCGAGCGGAATGGTCAGTCCGAAGAAGAGCAGGAACAGCGTGGGGCAGAAGGCGAGCGCGAAGGCCATCCCGAGAACGAAGGCGCCTTGGGGCTTGGTCGCATCGAGGCGATCCGCTGCGGACGCGGCGACCCGCTCACCGAGGCCGAGGGTGAGCCGCGAGCGCAGGGCGCCGACCAGGACGAGCCCGATGAGGATCATCAAGGGCCCGAGGACCCGGCGCACCACCTGGATGACGGGGATCGTGCTGGTCGCGAGCGCACTGCCGAGGATCACGAACGCTCCGCCGAGCAGCGCGTAGATGAGCGCCTTGCCGGCGACGTATGCGATTCCCGCTATCAAGGGCCGGCGATCGGGGCGGCGGCCGATGAGCGCGAGCGCACTCAGGCCGGTGGTCAGCTGGCAGGGGCTGAGCGCGCCGAGCACACCGAGCAGCAGCGCGGTGACGGGCGCGAGACCGATGTCGTCCGAGAGGGCGCGGATGGGCTCCGCGAGTGCTCGGTTGAGCGAGCCCAGCAGCTGGTACCACTGGCCGACGAGCTCGCCCACGCGTCGACCGGCGCCCTAGCGCGAACCCATCATCGAGCCCATGCCCGACATCATCCGCTGCATCGAGTTTGGCATCGCGCCCTGGTCGCTCGAGGCCATCGCCGTCTCGCAGCTCGCGAGCATCTGGTCCGCGCGTTCGTTGCCGAGGACCGCGCGCATCTGGTTGACCATCGCGGCGTAGGCGTCGTGGCCCATCAGCTGCTGCATCACGCCGCCGTCGTCAGCGAGCGCGAAGCCGCCAAGCACGCCCGCGGCGAGCAGCACTGCCGCGAGGCCCGACCCGATCGCGAGGATCCAGAGATGTCCCTCGAGGCCGCTCAGCCCGAGCTTGACCCCGAGGACGGACCCGATGAGGTAGATCGTGAGCGGCAGGCCGAACATCTCCGTGAACAGCGCGACGAGGTACGCCTCGGCCAGGCCGAGATGCCGCCAGTCCCGCCGGCGCGGCGACCGCAGGAAGCCGAGCACGAAGATCGAGAAGAACGCGAGCGCGAACGCCACCGCGGCCCAGTTGCCGTAATGCGACACGACCATCCGCTCCTCCTGGACGGCCGCGTCGGTGAAGAGATACGCGTAGGCCGCGGACGCGCTGAGGGCGAGCACGACGAGGGCGAGGAGCACCCAGCCCCGGCTGGGGCGGATGGGCCGCGCCTCCGCCACGCTCAGCGGCCCGGCTCGGCCTTCACGTATCGGCCGGGGGCGGCCTCGAAGGCCCGCTGGCAGCCGGCGTTGCAGAAGTAGTACGTCTTGCCGTCGTGCTGCGCGGTGTGCTTGGCGCCCTTCGGGTCCACCTTCATTCCGCAGACGGGATCCCGCTCCATGGTCGCTCCTCCTATCCGATCTATCCGATCACGGACTCGACGGGGTACTCCTCGTCGCCGAGGACTCCCCTGATCCGGTCGATGTCCACACGCGACTCGTCGTACTCGACGTGGACCTCCTTGGCCGGGATGTCCACCCGGACCGAGCGCACGCCCTCCACGGGCGAGAGCGCGTCGGTGATGGTGCGCTCGCAGTGCACGCACGAGATATCGGGCACGCTGAGGATCGTCTTCGCCATGGTCCTGACCCTCCCTTCCTGTTCGAGCGCTTTCGCGGCGCGTCCGCTCATGCCCGGGCGAACGCGAGCGCGGCGATGCCGATGACGAGCGCGAGCATCGCGATGCCCACGAGGTAGCCGTACTCCGCCACCCGCTCGCGCAGCGACGGGTGCAGGATCTCCCGCGCGCTCGCCGGCCGGCGGAAGCGCCGCAGCCGCAGCGCGTTCGTCACCACGCTCACGCTCGACATGGCCATGGCCGCGGCCGCGAGGACCGGGTTGAGCAGCACGCGGAAGAGCGGGTAGAGGCCCCCCATGGCGACAGGGATGAGGACGACGTTGTACGCGAACGCCCAGAAGAGCCCCTGCTTGATGACCCCCACGGTCTTGCGCGAGAGCGCGATGGCCGTGACGATCGTGCGCAGGTCGCCGCCGATGAGCGTGATGTCGCTCGCGGCCATGGCGACGTCGGTCCCCGTGCCGATGGCGATGCCGAGGTCGGACTGCGCCAGCGCCGGAGCATCGTTGATACCGTCGCCGACCATGGCGACGACGCGCCCTTGGCGCTGCAGCTCCTTCACCGTGTCGGCCTTCTGCTCGGGCAGCACCTCGGCGAGGACCCTGCGGATCCCCGCCTCCTTCGCGATCGCCTCGGCGGTCATGCGGTCGTCGCCGGTGAGCATCCAGACCTCAAGGCCGAGCGCCTCGAGGAGCGCAACGGCCTCGCGCGACTCCGGCTTGATGGTGTCGGCCACGGAGATCACGCCGGCGGCCCGGCCATCCACCGCTACGTACATCGGGGTCTGGCCGGCCGCCGCCAGCTCCGCCGCGCGCGCGTCAGCGCCGTCGAGGTCGACCGCGCGCTCGCGCATGAGGGCAAGGTTGCCGAGGACGACCGCGCGGCCGTCGACGACGGCCTCGATGCCCTTGCCCGAGATCGCCTGGAAGCGCTCGGCGGCCGCGAGCGCCAGGCCGAGCTCGCGCGCGCGAGCGACGATGGCCTCGCCGAGCGGGTGCTCCGAGCCGACCTCGGCCGAGGCCGCGAGGCGCAGGAGCTCGGCCTCGGCCATGCCGTTCAAGGGAACGAGACCGGTGACCTGCGGCTTCCCGCGCGTGAGCGTCCCCGTCTTGTCGAGGACGATGGTATCGATCCGCTTCGTCTGCTCGAGCGCCTCGCCGCCGCGGACGAGGAACCCGTGCTCGGCGGCCTTGCCGACCCCGACCTGGATCGCCGTCGGAGCGGCGAGGCCGAGCGCGCAGGGGCAGGCGATGATGAGCACGGCGATGGCCGTCTGGAGCGCGAAGGTGAGCCGCGGCTCCGGACCGAAGAGCATCCAGCCCGCGAACGTGAGCACGGCGACGCCGATGACGATGGGCACGAACACGCTCGAGATCCGATCCGCCAGACGCTGGATGGGCGCCTTGGAGCCCTGCGCGTGCTCGACGAGGCGGACGATCTGCGCGAGCGTGGTGTCCCGCCCGACCTTCGTCGCCTTGAAGACCAAGCTGCCGACCTTGTTCAGCGTCGCGCCGATGACCTGGTCGCCCGGCACCTTCTCGACCGGGATGCTCTCGCCCGTGAGCATGCTCTCGTCCACGGCGGAGCGGCCCTCGATGACGAGGCCGTCCACGGGGACCTTCTCGCCCGGCCGCACGCGCACGAGGTCGCCCGCGGCGACGTGCTCGATGGGGATGTCCTCCTCGCGTCCGTCGCGGATGACGCGCGCGGTGCGGGCCTGGAGGCCCATAAGCGCGCGGATCGCGGCGCTCGCCTGCTTCTTCGCGCGCGCCTCCATCCACAGGCCCAGGAGGATGAGCGCGATGATGATCGCCGCGGTCTCGAAATAGAGGTGGGGCGGGAAGCGCCACGCCGCGGCGAGCGACGGCCACAGCGTGACGAACGCGGAGTAGCCGTAGGCCATGCTCGTCCCGAGCGCGACGAGCGTGCTCATGTTCGCGCCGCCGTGGCGCCCGACCGCCCAGGCGCGGCGGTAGAAGATCGCGCCGGCCCAGAACTGGACGATGGTGCCGCCGATCAAGAGGGGCGGGGCGAGCAGCTCCATCGGGACGCCGTGCGGGAGGTAGACCGTCGCCATCATGAGCAGGCCGAGAACGAGCGAGGTCTTCCACTTGCGCCCGAGGTCGTCGAGCTCCGCCTGGCGCGCCCGCTCGTGCGCGGTCAGCGCGTCGTCCCCGGCCGTCATCGGCGGAGCCGGCCACGCCGTCGCCGTCACCGCGCTCGGGCTCTCGACGAGGCCGATCTTGTACCCGGCCTTCTCCACCGCGGCCCGGAGCCGCTGGAGGTCGGGGGCGGCCGCTGGATCGAGGACGACCTTGGCCTTCTCGGTGGCGAGGTTCACGCTCGCCTCCCGCACGCCCTCGACCTTGGAGAGCGCCTTCTCGACGCGCCGCACGCACGAGGCGCAGGTCATCCCCTCGATGGGCAGGACGAGCTCGCGCGCGGCCTCGCTCGTCATCGGATCACCTGCTCGCCGCTTCGAAGCTCGCCAACTGGAAATAGTGTCGGTGTCCTTGCTGTCGATGCCATCGCTTATCTGCGCGCCAGCTCGAAGACCTCGGAGAGCTCCGCGATCATCGCGTCATCGCGGCCCTCCGTGAAGCCCTTCGGCACGCAGGTCGAGAGATGCCCCCGCAGGAGCTCGGTCTCGAACTTCTGGAGCGCGCGCTCGACGGCGTAGGTCTGCTTCAGGACGTCCACGCAATACGTGCCGTCCTCGACCATCTTCCGGATGCCCTTGATGTGCCCCTCGATCGACGCGAGTCGCGAATCGAGGACCTTCTTATCGGCCGGCATGGCGTTCACCTCCGCACGATGGTGTGGCGCAGTATACCCCCTCCCCCTGGGGAGTGGATGGACGGGCCCGGCGTGGGTGGTGCTTCCGCCGTCACGCGCTGGCCTGACCGGTCATCGCTCGTATGAAGGCGAACGCGTCGTCCGGCGCGAGCGCCATGGTGAGCGCGTCGGACGGTCGCGGCCGCCCAGCCGTCACCTGGTGGCGCGAGGTCCCTGCGCAGCAGAGGTCGTCCACTTGCGGTGCCTGCTGGCTGGCGCGGAACAGCGCGCTCAGCTCGCCCAGCGTCGTGGGGGTAGCTGCCGGACCATGGCGCCATCATCGCATCGAGTTCTTTCGATGTAAAGGCTATGCTTGGGACGTCAAGCCTCATCCCTGTCCCTGGATCATGGTGCGATGAGCCCGCGGGCTCGCGCTTCGCGTGCCGCGGCGCGGCCTGCGCCTTCGAGCGAGGAGCTCGCGAGCTTCTTCCAGGGCCTCGCCGATCCGATCCGGGTGGAGATCCTTGAGTTCTTGCTCGACCGCCCGAAGACCACCGGGGAGATCGTGCGCCACATCGGGCGGCCCCAGCCGACCGTTTCCTCCCACCTCACCTGCCTGCGCTTCTGCGGCTACGTCGAAGCGCGCCGCGCGGGACGGAACGTCTGGTACGAGATCATCGACTCGCGAGTACGGACGCTCCTGCGGATCGGCGAGCACTACCTCCACGAGAACGCCGAGCGGATCACAGCGTGCCGCGTCACCGCCCGGGAGCGGTGAGGGGTGGTGCCATCGACGCTCTTCTCGGGGTCGCGGTCAGCGCCGGTGCTCGGCGGCGAAGCCCGCTCGTCGTCGCCTGGTGGGGTCGCGACGGCCGGACGGGCGGTGCTGGCGGGTGTGATCTCGAGCCTCTGCTGCGTCCCCGCCGCGCTGGCCTTCGGGCTCGGGCTGGGCGGCTCGAGCGCGCTGGTCGGCCTCACGCAATACCGGCCATTCTTCGTTGCCGCCGGCGTGGCGTTCGCGCTACTGACCGTCGTGTGGAGCCTCCGCCGCAGCCGGCGCTGTTGCAGCCCGGCCAGGTTCCGACGCGACCTGGTGCTCATTCCGGCGATCGTGCTCGGCACCTTCGGCGCGTCGTACCTGCTGATCAACTACGTCGTGCTGCCGTGGCTCTACGCCGTCGGCTGACACGCACCCGCTGCACCCTGCCCGAACGGAGGGATCGCATCCCCATCCGCGGACCGGCTCGGCTCGTGTGGGCGCTCGCACTGGCGCTGCTCGCGGCCGTCGCCGGCGCGTGCGGCTCGGGGTCCCCGGCCGCGCCGCCCGACCCGGTCGGCTCGGCTG